>JAHEAZ010000075.1 GCA_024642505.1 Gammaproteobacteria bacterium | reverse complement strand
CATCAGGCTCGCTGCGATGGGGTTGTCCGCTAGCTCGTTCCCCGTCGGCGCACCGATCAACAACAGCACGGCCTTGGGAAATACCTGCAGCACACGCAGCATGGCCTCAAGCAACAGCTCGAGTCCCTGGTAGGGTTCAAAAGTGCCGCTGTAAACGACCAGGCGCGCGTCGGGTTCAAATCCCAGCTCTGCACGTCGCGCGGAAGGCACGGCGGTGGACTGCATCGGAGCCTGGCCCATGTACAACCACTCTCTGGCCAGTGAGTTCGGGTCGATCGACTTAACATGATCGAGCAGCCCCGCACTGCAGACGATCGCATCTGCCTTCCTGACCATCCAACGCTCGATCCGCCGCAGCAAGGCCTGTCCCGGCGATGAACCAAGAACGGGGTGACTGCGAAGCTGGCTCGGGATACTGGACTGCATGTCGTATACCACCGGCCGGCCGAAGCGCCGGCAGAGAAAGATGGTCGGCAGAGCCATTTCTTCCAGGACGTGGACGACGTCGTACTCGTTGCGGCGAATCAACGCAAGCAACTGGGGCAACATGCACAGATCGAGCACTACTTTTCGCAGCGAGAATCCGATCGGTACAGTCTGGTAGCCAAGCGGGTTGCGGCACCGCAGGACTCGAAGCCCACTGATCGACACATCCTTGCCTACCGGATACGCGAGCAAATCAATCTCTGCACCGAGCGAAGCCAACGCTGCGATCAGTTGCCCGACGGCAATTGGCGTGCCACGGTCTTCGTAGAAGGGCTGCGGAGCGACAACGAGAACGCGCCCGATTCGCGGACGTTGACGCGTTGAAGTCGACGGGCCGGTGTGGTCAATCCTGATGGAGTTTGTCTCTTGTGGTCATGAGTCGCGCAAGCACGAATCATACCAAGACCCGATGGAACCCGTCTGACGCCGGCGTCAGCGTGGACTTCGTGAGGCGGCTCCCTCGGCAACGCGCGCTACCAGCCGCGCTGCGAGCCGCGCGCTGCGCGAGTCGATGTCGAACTTCGGATTCAGTTCGGCCACGTCAGCAACCCTCAGCTTGCCGCTCGCTGTGATGGCGTCGACCAGCCGCTCGACCAGGCCGGGGTCGATGCCGAGCGCCGCGGGCGCACTGACGCCGGGAGCGACCGCGGCGGGAAAGGCGTCCAGGCAGATGGTCAGGTAGAGATGCGTGACGCGTCCCGCGAGCGCGGCGATTTCCTGCAGCAATGCATCGTAGCGATCGACACGGGTGTCCTCGTCCAGCACCCAGCGCACGCCCAGTGTGCGGGCGCGATCAAACAGCGCCCGGGTGTTGGCGAAACGGCTGACACCGATGCAGAGATATTCGGCAACCCGGTCGTTCGCGGCGGCGTGTTCCAGGATCTGGCGGAACGGTGTGCCGGAGGTCGCTCGCTCATCCGCCCGCAGGTCGAAATGCGCGTCGAAGTTGATGATCCCGATCGGGCCACTGTCGCCTGCGGCCACCAGCCCGTCGTGCAGACCGAGGTAGCTGCCAAAGGCGATCTCGTGGCCGCCGCCCAGCCCAATTGGCACGGCACCCGAGCGGATCACCTCGGACACCACCGCCGCGTAGGCCGCCTGCGCCTGTTCAAGCCTTTCCGCGGCGCAAGTGACGTCGCCGAGGTCGTCGACAACCTGCAGCGCGTGAACCGGCAGGTTGGCCAGCGCCTTGCGCAGGGCCGCGGGTCCGGTCATCGCGCCTTTCCGGCCTTTGTTGCGCGCGACCCCTTCGTCGCAGGCAAAGCCGACCAGAGCCAGTGGCGCGGTCGCCGTGTCGCGGGTCTGCACGACCTGGTGCCAGCGCCGGGCGGTCCCGCCTTCAGCGGGATCCACTCGCCCGTTCCAGTCGGCCTTGACGGCAGGACGTCTCATTGCGATCACCCGTTCTCAGTCGATGGGCGGAGGCGGCTCAGGTTGCGAACCGGCAGCCGGCGGCTTTCGCCACGGATTCACCTTGCGCACGCCGTTCACGAATCCATTCGCCGCAGCCTTGACCTTGGTCAGCCAGCGACGCGCCCAGGCGAACTCGAGACCTAGAATACCGAGCCCCAGCGGGATGACGACGAGTGCGGGACCGGGCAGCACGATCATGGCCACCCCGATCAGGATCACGGTTCCGCCGATCAACGAGATGGCGATGCGCCGCGCCCACTTGTAGGTGATCGTTGTGGTGATGCGCTGGCCCAGGCCCGCCATGTCTCAATCCTTGACCACGCAGACCGCCACGCGCCACCCGTCGCCGGTCTTGACGACCAGATAGGAGGCGTGGGTCTCGGCGATGACCCTGCCGGCAGCACCCTCGCGCGAAAAATGTCCATCGACCCAGGCCGCTGCGGATCCTTCCGCCCGCGCGGTCAGCTTCAGGATCCGACCCCCCTTCATGCCCTGCTCCCTGGCCTCCTGGTAGTAACGGTCATTGGACTCGCGACAGGCGGCCGGGTTCGGCAGCGTCTGCCATTTTCCCCCGGAATAGACGCAGGCGGGATAGACCCACTGGGCAGCGTAGGCTTCCGAATCGCCACGCTGAAAGGCCGCGAAGTACTCGCGGACGCAATCGAGCGCCGGTTCGAGGCTGGTCTGGGTCACGGCTGGGCCAATCGGGCCAACTGGCGATCATGCATCGGGGAGAGCGTCACCACCGCGAGCACGGCGCCGCAGGTCGCCAGGAACATGTCCCACTGCGTGTCCCAGACGTCGCCCTGGGTGCCGAGGAAATCCTCGGCGGCACCACCACCGAGCAGCGCCGCCCACCACTCGACGAACTCGTAGGTGGCGCTGATGGCAAGGCAGACGCACACCGTGAGAAACGGCAGCCAGCCACTCGACCTGAGCGGCGAGCGGCGCGTCAGCACTTCCCGCGTGGCGATGGCCGGGACGAAGCCTTGTGCCAGGTGGCCGAGACGGTCGTAATGATTGCGCGACAGGTCGAACAGGTCCTGCACCCAGAAGCCAGCTGGCACCCGCGCATAGGTGTAATGACCCCCATACATCAGGATCAGCGCGTGCACGGCAATCAAGCCGTACAACAGCGGCGTCAGCGGGAAGCGGTCGAAGGTGACCCACAGCAGCGGCACGACGATGACGACGGGCGCCACCTCGAGCACCCAGGTCAACCTGTCGTACGGCCCGATGCCTGAGACGACCAGTGCCGGCAGCACGATGGCGAGCATCGCCAACATCGCCCGCCAGGAGATGGCTGGCTGCATCATTTCATGCCGGCCCGGACCTGCTCCTCCAGCAATTCGATCAGCTGGTCCTTGTAGAAGTCGCCTTCAGTCTGCTTCTTCGCCGCCGCCAGGAATTCGAGCATCTCCGCAGGCTCGCGCTTCACGTTGCATTCGTCGAACATGCCCGTCATCGCCCAGCGCACGAAGCCGACCTGGCCGGCGAGCCGTCCCTGCTGCGCTGACCGCCGGATCAGCTCGGCCGCGCGACAGGTGTCCTGCGGCTGCTTGTTGACGCCATACAAGGTCAGGTAGCCGACCACGAACAGGGACTGCGGATAGTCGGCATCGACCGCGACCGCACGATACGGAATCGACTTCTCGCCCAGGCCTGAATAACCGTAGACCCGCGCCAGCTGGTAGTTCAGCCGCGGATTGGCCGGATCCTTCCGGACCGCCTCCTCGCAGGCGGCGATCGCGGCCGGCAGGTCGATGTCCTTGCGCTCGAGCCCGGCGGCGACGTGAAAGGGATCCTCGGGATGCGACGCCAGCCGGTCGCACTCGGTCACTTGCTGTGAATACTTCGCCGGGTCGAACGGCTGGAATTCGGCGGCCCCTACCGCCACAGCAGGCAGTAGCAGCAAGAACATGATGAGCAGACGCATGGATAGCCCCCAAGGCTTCTGGTACGCCACCAGTGTGGCCACGACCGGCCACGCTGCGCAAGGCGTGCTCACGCTGCGCCCAGGAACGACTCGACGAGGCGCGCGACCTCCTCGGGCTGCTCGTGGTGCAGCATATGGCCGGCCGACTCCAGGACCTCGAGGCGCAGGCCGGGAATGCTGGCGCGGAAGCCGGCTTCGGTACCGTCCTCGCCGAGGCGCGGCAGGAACTCAGACCGTCCGGCCAGCACCAGCAGGGCCGGAGCCGTAATCCTGCGCCAACAGGCCTCGGCCTCGTCGCGGCGGTAGCGGTAGGGGTTGAGCAGCTTGTGGGCCGGATCGGCGGTGATCCGCACCGACCCGGCCACCGTTTCCGCTGCCCAGCTGCGCGCGATGAACGCGGCCCGGTCGCTCGGAAGCCTGGGGTTACGCCGCGATAGCAGGTGCGCAAGCTCGTCGAAGCTGTTGAACTCGCCGAAAGGCGGCGGTTCGCGCAGCTGGTGCAACCACTCTCGATACCTGCCCGGCGCGTCCTCGGGGTGGCTGCTCGGCAGGCCGAAGCCCTCCAGGCTGACTACGCTGCGTACGCGCTCGGGCCGGATACCGGCGTAGAGCAGGGCGATGTTGCCGCCCATGCTGTGTCCGAGCAGTCGCGCCGGGCCGGCCGGGCAGAGCGCGTCGAGGATCTGGTCGAGGTCCGCGAAGTAATCCGGAAACCAGTAGCCGGCGCTGCTCCAGGCGCTGCGGCCAAAACCCCGCCAGTCGAAGGCTGCAAAAGCCCAGTTGCCCTCGAGGGCGTCGACCAGGAACTGGAAGGTATCGGCAGTATCGGCCCAGCCATGCAGCAGGACCACCGGGTCGTCCGACTCCGGTCCCCAGCGGGTCAAGTGGTGCGCCAGACCGCGAACCATCAGTGTCTCGTGCCGCGGGACGCGGCGCGCCTGATAGGTCACGTCCTCATTCCGCCGGAAGGTGGTGCTCGATGTACTGCTTCATCTGCAACGCAGTCACCGTGAACAGGTCCACGCCGAATTCCGGCAGGTCAACCCACACCGTGCCCGTGGGAACGAGCGACTTCGAGCGCGCAGTGATCTCGGCAATGTCGTCATTCGGGGCGAAGACCACCAGCGGCACCGGCAGGGTCCGCACGCGCGGTTCGGCGTCGTAGGAAAACACGGCCGCGTAGCCCTGGCCCGGCCACGGGGCGAGGACGTAATCCACGAAGCGGCGCTGCACGTCGGCCAGGTCGTAGGGCGGCTCGCGGAACTGGAACCTGGCCTTCCAGGCCCTGATCAGGTGCGAACCGTCTTCCTCGGGAACAATCCGCAGCGAGGCAAACTTCTGCATCAGTTCCCGACGCTCGGCATCGGTGAACACCGGCAGGGCGACGATCGCGATGCGCCGGACGCGTGCCGGGGCGAGATGGGCCAGTTCGATGGCTTCGAGCGCCCCGGTGTGCACACCCAGCACGTCGAACTGGCTCTCGAGGCCGAGCCCGTCCGCAACTTCGAGCACGTTCTGCGCGTACTCCTCGATGCTGAGTACCTGCTTCGAGGGCGGGTCCGACAATCCGTAGCCGAGCCGGTCGAGCGCGTACGCCGGACGGTCCAGCAGACGCTGGGTCGCGTCGAACATACGGCTCGAGCGCGGCGACATATGCAGCATCAGGAGCGGCCGGCCGATGCCCTCCCTGCAACGGACGTGAACCTGGCCGAGGCTCGTATCCACGAGCCGGCGCATCATCGGCTGTAACTCGGGCATGGCATCCCCCGCGACGACCAGACGGGTCACTGGCTGGCAACGAGTATACGGGGCGGCCTGATTGAAGAACGGCCCCGCGTGGATGCCTGTGGGCGGGCTCAGGACCGGTCCGACGAGCGTGCCCGCCGACCAGCCGCTCTACGGGAAGCCTATCGCTTGCGATGCGCCGTGGCCCAAAGGCCGGCACGCTGACTGCGGGCGGGGAGTTCCCCCTTTCGCTCCGAAAGCCGGCAGTCGCTACAGGGGGAACCCTGCCCTTGCCGCATGCCGGCGTGGCACCGTGCCGATGGATGCGGGCGGGCGCAGGGCCGGGGTCCCC
This sequence comes from Gammaproteobacteria bacterium, assembly GCA_024642505.1. Lineage (GTDB taxonomy): Bacteria > Pseudomonadota > Gammaproteobacteria > Steroidobacterales > Steroidobacteraceae > SG8-30. Next base: position 4,747 of record JAHEAZ010000075.1, on the reverse strand, counting down.
GAGAGAGGCTGCCGTCTTTCGAACTGCGCGGAATCAGCAAGTGTCATGCGAACGCATTGCGGGATCGTGGCGCGGCAGCCGGCGCGAGCGGGAGCCCCCGGCCCGACGAGCGTGCCCGCCGACCCGTTGGCTCCAAAGGGAGCCCCGCCCTTGCTGCGTGCCGGCGCGGCACCGTACCGCTCTGCGCGGGCGCGGGTGGACCAGCTGTCAGGGCTCAATCCGGGCGGAAGACGCGTTCGTGCTCCAGGAACGCGTAACGGTCGGTCATGCCGGCCACGTAGTCGGCGACCGCCCGGGCACGGCCGGCCGGGCCGAGGTCGGCCTCGAGCCTGAGCGCCGTGTCGCGATGCTCGGACGGCATCAGCGCGACATCCTTGAAGAATGCTTCAAAGAGCTCCCGCAGCGTCCGCATCGCACCTTCCCGCATCTCCTGGACCCGCTCATGCTCATAGACGCGCAGCCTCAGGAACCGCTTGAGCTCGTAGTGTTCCGCCGCGCGCTCCTCGGAGAACGCCACCAGCAGGCCCTTGTGCAAGCGGACCTCGTCGACGCTTGCCGGCGTGGCCGCGGCCAGGCGGCGGCGGGTTTCCTCGATCAGGTCGGTCACCACGTCATTGATCATCCGGCGGACCGTTTCGTGGACCAGCCGCCGTGGCTGGATGTCCGGGTAGCGCGCCAGCACGGTGTCGTGATGGCGCCTGAACAGCCCCACCTGGTTCAGCTCCGCCGTCGTGACCAGACCGGCGCGAATGCCGTCGTCGACGTCGTGGTTGTTGTAGGCGATGGCGTCGGCGAGATTGACGAGCTGTGCCTCGAGGCCGGGCTGCCGGCGCTCGATGAACCTGAGCCCGACGTCGCCCAGCTGGCGCGCCTTGGCGACGGAGCAGTGCTTGAGGATGCCCTCGCGCGATTCGAAGGTGAGGTTCAGGCCCTGGAACTGCGCATAGCGCTCCTCGAGTTCGTCCACCACCCGCAGCGACTGCAGGTTGTGCTCGAAGCCGCCATGGTCGCGCATGCACTCGTTCAGCGCGTCCTGGCCAGCGTGGCCGAAGGGCGTGTGGCCGAGGTCATGTGCCAGGCAGATCGCCTCGGTGAGCGGCTCCGAAAGCCCAAGCGCGCGCGCCGCGGTTCGCGCGATCTGCGCAACCTCCAGCGAGTGCGTCAGGCGCGTGCGGAACAGGTCGCCCTCATGATTGACGAACACCTGGGTCTTGTAGACCAGCCGGCGAAAAGCATTGGAGTGGATGATGCGGTCCCGGTCGCGCTGGAACTCGCCGCGGTAGCCGGCGGAGTCCTCCGGGTGGCGCCGGCCTCGCGACGTAGCCTCCAGCGCGGCATACGGGGCCAGGCCCTGGTCATGACCGGGTGGGAAGTTCACGACACTGCGCTGCCGAACTGGTCGTCGAGCAGCGCCTCCAGCGCATCATCCGGATAGTCGCCGGTGCAGACGGCACTGCCGATCCGTTCGAGCAGCACCAGCCGGATGCGGCCCGCCCTGACCTTCTTGTCCATGCGCATCAACTCGAGCGCCCGGCTACGCCCGAGTCGGGGCGGGTCCACCGGCAGCCCCGCGCGCGTGAGCACTGCGCGCACCCGCTCCAGGTCCGCGCGCTCGAGCCAGCCCAGACGCCGGGAAAACTCGCTCGCCATGGCCATGCCGGCCGCGACCGCCTCGCCGTGCAGCCAGGCGCCGTAGCCGGCGCCGGTCTCGATGGCGTGGCCGAAGGTGTGGCCGAGATTCAGCAACGCCCGCTCGCCCTGCTCGCGCTCATCGCACGCGACGATTCCTGCCTTGCACTGGCAGGAAACGCTTATTGCGTGAGCCAGTGCCGCCGGGTCGCGGCCGAGAAGCCGCTCAAGGTTGGCTTCGATCCAGGCCAGGAATTTCTCGTCACGGATGAGCCCGTACTTGATCACTTCGGCAAGGCCAGCGCGCAGCTCCCGATCCGGCAACGTCCGCAGGGTATCGGTGTCCGCCAGCACGGCGACCGGCTGGTGGAAAGCACCAATCAGGTTCTTGCCGCGCGGATGATCCACTCCCGTCTTACCGCCCACCGAGGAGTCCACCTGCGCCAGCAGGGTGGTCGGCAGCTGCACGAAATCCACACCGCGCTGGTAACAGGCCGCGGCGAAACCGGCGATGTCACCCACCACGCCCCCGCCGAGCGCCAGCACCGCACAGTCCCGATTCAGGCCGGACGCGACCATCGCGTCGAGTACCTGCGAGACCGTGGCCAGCGTCTTGTGCGCCTCCCCGTCAGGCAGGATGCACTGCGCAACCCGGAAACCGGCGAGCGCGCCGGTAAGCCGTGGCGACCACAGTGGTGCCACGGTCACGTTGCTGACCAGCATGACGTCGCGGGCGCGAATCCGCGCCCCGAGCAGCCCGGATTCACCCAGCAGACCGGGCCCGATCAGGATCGGGTAGCTGCGCGGTCCAAGGTCGATGGTGAGCGTTTCCATGCTTTTCTCGAATCCTCAGCAGTGCAGGCCGCGCTCGCGAAGCCGGTCGGCGATCTCGTCGGCAACCGCAGCCACCTTGCGGCCATCGGTGCTCACGGTGACCATCGCAATCGACTGGTACAACGGCCCGCGCACGGCTATCAGCTCCTCCAGCTTGCCGCGCGGGTCCCCGGTATAGAGCAGCGGACGATTGCGGCTCCTGCTCGTCCTCAACAACTGTTGTCGCACCGACGTCTCAAGATAGACGACCACGCCGCGCGCGGCCAGACGCTCGCGATTATCGGCCGCAAGGATGGCGCCGCCGCCGGTGCCCAGCACGATGCGCGGGCGCTGCGAGAGTTCCTCGATGATCTCGCGCTCCCGGGCCCTGAAGCCTTCTTCGCCTTCTTTCTCGAAAATGAATGGAATATCGACACCCGTGCGCGCCTCGATCTCGGCATCGCTGTCGACGAAGGCGTAGCCGAGCCGGCGGGCCAGCTGCCGGCCGACCGCGGTCTTGCCGGAGCCCATGGGCCCGACCAGGAATACGCTGCGGCCCGGTTCAGCTGTCATCGCAATACCCGCAAATGCACACGGCCGCCCTGGGGCGGCCGTGCGACTTTGCCGTTGGTCCGTCCGGCGCGCAAGCCGGGCGGCGTCGACTACTGGATGTTCGAGCCTTCGCGCAGGATCTTCGGGGTCACGAAGATCAACAGCTCGTCACGATTGTTGGTCTTGCTCGTGGTCCTGAACAGATGTCTCAGACCCGGCACGTCGCCAAGGAAAGGCACCTTGCGCTCACCCTCGCGACGCTCGGTTTCCATGATGCCACCCAGCACGACCGTCTGGCCGTCGTTGACCAGCACCTGCGTGGTGATCGACCGGGTGTCGATCGACGGCACGAAGCCGCCGGTCGCGCTCGGCACCAGCTCACCGACGCTGTCCTTGTTGACCTCGAGGTCCAGGATGATGCGGTCATCAGGAGTGATCTGCGGGGTCACCTTGAGGGACAGCACGGCCTTCTTGAACTGGGTGGTGGTCGCGCCGCTGGAGGAGGACTCCTGGTACGGAATCTCCACGCCCTGCTCGATCACCGCCTCGCGCTGGTTGGCCGTGATGACTCGCGGCGAGGACACGATCTCGCCCTTGCCCTCCGCCTGCGCGGCCGAAATCTCGAGGTCGATCAGGAAATCGTCGAAGTCGAGGATCGCCAGCGCGATGCGGCCCGCCGGGTTGCTGACCGGCATGTTGACGTTGTAGCGGTCGAAGTTGCCGAAGGGCACGTTCACGGGATACGGGCTGCCGGTGCTCGCCAGGTTGTCGAGCGCCGAGCCGACAATCGAGTCCGTGGCCCCCGCGCTGCCGCTGACCGCAAACAGGTCACCGACATCATCGGACACCCGCGTGAAGCCGGCCCGCACGCCGAGATCGCGCGAGAAGTCGTCGCTGACGATGACGATGCGCGACTCGATCAGTACCTGGCGGACCGGGATATCGAGCGTCGCGACCAGGGCGCGGATCTGCTCGAGCCGCTCAGCTGTTTCCTGCACCAGCAGCGTGTTGGTCCGATCGTCGACGCTGGTGCTGCCACGATCCGAAAGCAGCGAACCGCCGCCACCCGACTTGAGCAACTTGGCGATGTCGGAGGCCTTGGCGTAGTTGACCTGCAGGAACTCGGTGCGCAGCGGCGCCAGTTCCTCGATGTCCTTCTGCGCCGCCAGATCGGCCTTCTCGCGCGCGGCAATCTCGGCCTGGGGCGCCACCATGATCACATTGTCCTTCTTGCGCATGTCCAGGCCCTTGGTGCGCAGGACGATGTCCAGCGCCTGGTCCCAGGGGACGTTCTGCAGACGCAGCGTGACCCTGCCCTTTACCGTGTCGCTGACCACGATGTTCTGGCCGCTGGTATCGGCCAGCAGCTGCAGTACGGCGCGGACCTCGATGTCCTGGAAGTTGAGCGTCAGGCGCTCGCCCGTGTAGACCTTTTCGGCCTCGGTGACGATCGCCTTCTTGGGCCGCTCCTTGACCTCGACCACGTAGGTGTCGTCAGTCTGGTAGGCGAGCTGCTCGAAATCGCCGCTCGCCGTGACCACGACCCGCGCGCCGCTGCCGGAGCGGGTGGCATCGACAGTGGATACCGGGGTGGCGAAGTCCAGCACGTCATAGCGCTTCATCAGCTCGTCGGGCAGCTGCGCACCAGTGAAATCAACGATGACGCGGTTACCCTCCTGCTTGAGGCTGGCCGGTGTGCGAACGTCCGACAGCTTGACGATGACGCGGCCGGCGCCATCCGCCGAGCGGCGAA
>JAHEAZ010000074.1 GCA_024642505.1 Gammaproteobacteria bacterium | reverse complement strand
GGTGTCGCGGTCGGCACCAGTTGCGGCACTAGCTGCGGCACCATGGGCGGTGTCGCGGTCGGCACCAGTTGCGGCACTAGCTGCGGCACCATGGGCGGTGTCACGGTCGGTACCAGCTGCGGCACTAGCTGCGGCACCATGGGCGGTGTCGCGGTCGGCACCAGTTGCGGCACTAGCTGCGGCACCATGGGCGGGACCGCATACGTGGGCTGGGTCGGTTTTGTCGGCAGGTCCGTCAGTGACCCAGCAATTGGTGTCACCGGAGTGCCAGGCGTTCTCACCGAGACCGTTCCCGCTGCCGCGCAGCCAACATTGTGGTGAGGATTTCCTACGCCGTTACACCATCCGAGTTGATTTCCTGACGCAATCGCCCGGACGCCAGGAACCAGGGCCAGTACCGCCGCGATTGGCACCACGAACTTGCGCCAATTCATGATCACCATCCCTTCGTGAGCGACAGGTAGACCGCCACGTCACCGGACTCGGTCAGGACACCGTCGCTGAGCGGCACCGCCAGCCAGGCCGACAGCGAGAAGCGTCGGTTGAGTGAGACAATCGCGCCGACGCCCGCAGAGGTCAGCGTCGTACCGGAGGGCGCGCCCGCGATCGGTCGCCGATCGCTTACGCGGCCGAAGTCAACGAAAAGATAGGGTGCTACTCCGCCTGGCAATCGACCTGTCGAGTCGAGGACGTGACTGACTTCCACAGTACCGGAGTACCCCCTGTCACCGATGGCCTCCGCGGGAGTGAATCCGCGCAGGTAGGGCAGGTACCCGATCGAAAACTTTTCGACCGAGGGTAGCCGGTCGCCAGTCCACTGTCCCGTCGCTTCGATCCTCAGGAAGGTCTGGTCATCGAACGAATCGAGCGGCTCGACCAGGGCTGCGGATACCCGGACATGACTGAAGCGTCGATTGCCATCCCCGGGCTGCAGCGAGCTGCGATCCGGCCGGCCACCTGCGCTCAATACGAGGCTCCCGAGCAACTGTCCACCGTCGCTGTCGATGCGGCTGTGTATGAGGTACAGCCGGGCAGAGTGGGCGGTGCTTGGCAATTTGCCGCTGGCCAGGCGCGACTCGGCATCGAGGTACTCGTACTCCCCGACCAGGTAGGTGAATCCATGCAGGTCGCGACGGATCGCCCGTCCAAACGCCAATGCCGCGTTCATGCCCAGCTGGTCTGAGGGTTCAACCACGTCAGTGTAGTTGCGGCGGGAAAAGGCATCCCCGGCGAAGCCTTCCACGTACCATCCGTCAGTTCCAAGGGGACGCCGATAGAACACTGTACCTGCCAGCGAGTAGGAATCGTTCACTTCGTCGGTCGCGACCGCGAAGACACGCAACATGTCGCCCGTTATCGCAAGCGAATAGGCTTCCTGTACGACATAGCCGCGCAGCGCGTCAGCTCCAGGCAGAGGCACGTTGTCGAGCGTAAGACCGCCCACCTGTCCGTACTGATGACCACGCAATCGCAACGTGGCACCGTCTCCATCCGTGTCGAACACGATCTCACTACGCAGGTCGATGCCTGACAAGTCCGAAGCGAGCATCAGCGCCCGCTCGAAGTCATTCCTATGCAGCGGTGTCTGCCTGAGGAGATCACTGAAATAGCCTGCAACGCGATTTGCCGCATCAGCCGTGAGACCGCTGACCTCGACGCGTTCGATATAGCCCTCGTAAACTGCGATGACGAGCTTGTCCTGAACTGGGTCGCCGTTGACCCGCGCCTCCGCCAGCATGTATCCGTCCTCACGGTAGATCTGCTCGATCGCGTCAAGAGTGCCGGCGACACTTGATACCCCGTGGATCGTCAGGTCGTGAATGACGGCGTACGCCAGTAATGTCTTTGGGTCATAGACCGAAACACCCGCGACTTCTATCCGTTTTGGACGGACAGTGAGATCGGAAAATGGGCTCGGGATGGGCAGATCACCGCGGGCGACAGTCACCGTCGATGGCGCGGACAGCGCCGGGGTATGGCATAGCAACAGCGACGCGGCCAGGCAGCTGGCCCGCATCCAGTCCGCGAGTCCTGGGTATCGGTTCATCGTCATGCGACATATATTTGTCGACCAGGATGCAGAGGCTCCGCGAACCCTTTCACATTAATCGAAGGACACAAGGCTTCTCTGCGCACCGGCGAAACAACTGCTATCCACATTACGAACCCAGTCCAACGCGAACGTCGACCGCTACCCCGAATCGGGGAAGCAGACCGACGCGATGGAGGGCTGCTGCGTGACGCTGGATGCGTTCGCGATTCGGATAGACGCCAGCACTGGCAGCAGGCTCGAATATGATCCTCGGTGACGATCCGGCGTGGCCCCACTTCCTCTGGGAAACTCGACAATCAGTCGAACATGCAGCTGGATTCTCTCCGCGTTCCTGCTGCTCTACCTGGCGGCCCTCTGCCTTCTGGTCGTTGGCACCTTCGGGCTGTTCGGTAATGAACGCGACCCCCTTGGCCGGCGTGTTCCTGATACCGTTGGGGCTGCCGTGGAACCTGCTGATCGACCCCTTTCCGGAAGCGCTGTATTCGTGGCTAGCGGCCGGGGCAGCCCGGTTGAACCCGCTGGCGATCTGGCTGATCGGCCGGGCGATCCCTGCGGATCGGTCACCGGCAACCAGGTCTTGATCGCCAGGGCGCCTCGACGTGCAGCAGTGTGCGGGCTTACCGCTGCACGGCGGGACGATAAACTGACAAGATCGAACCGTCGTTGCAGCAGCAGCCGATAACGATTGTTGTCGGCTGACATCACACAAGATCAGGTCAGGCCATGGGAGGACACCGATGATTGCCGCGAACCAAGCTATCGTTCCTGTGCTGACGCTAGTGCTGGCTTTGGCTGCAGGCTGCACTCGCGAGGAGCCGCGCGAGTTGGCGGCCCCGCCGACAGCAACCAGCCAGGCCGACACCGGTGCTGCCGCCCAGCCTGCGACTGCGACTGGCAGTCTCGCCGGAACCTCGTGGCGACTGGTGAAGATCATGTCCATGGACGACACGACCTACACGCCGGAGGATCCGTCCCTCTACACGCTAGAATTCGGCAACGACGGTTCAATGAGATTGCGGGCCGACTGCAACCGCGGCACCGGTTCGTGGTCGTCGGAATCCCCGGGCCAGCTCCAGTTCGGCATCATTGCAGCCACGCAGGCACAGTGCCCACCAGGCTCGCTGCACGACCAGTACCTCGCCCAGTTCCAGTGGGTACGCAGCTACGTCACCGAGGGCGGCCACCTGTTCCTGGCGACCATGGCCGACGGGTCGATCGTCGAATTCGAACCGATTGCGGACGCCGCAGGGAACTAGCTGGTGGTGCCCTGGCTGCGCGATTCCATCCAGGTGCGGATGCGCTTGGCATCTGCGATCCGCGTGAGTGTGCCCCAGGAGTTAAGCAACACAATCACGACCTGGCGACCGTCGATGACAGCCTGCATTACGAGGCAGCGGCCAGCCTCCGAGGTATAGCCGGTTTTCTGGACGTTTACCTGCCAGGCAGGATTCCCGACCAGCCGGTTGGTGTTGCGGTAATCGAGTCGCTGCCGGTTGGCGTACACGGTGTGGTCGGCATCGGTCGAGTAATCGCGGATCGTCGGGTTCCCGCTGGCCGCCAGCACCAGCTTCGCCAGGTCCTCGGGGCTCGCAACGTTGCGACTCGACAGGCCGGTAGGCTCGACAAAATGCGCCGTGCTCATGCCCAGCGCGGTGGCCTTGTCATTCATGGCCTGCACGCAGGCGGCCTTGCCGTCCGGATAGTTGCGGCATAACGCGTGGGCGGCACGATTCTCCGAAGACATCAGCGCCAGGTGCAGCAGGTCCTCCCGACTCAGCTTGGCGCCAGGCGCCAGGCGCGAGCTGCCACCGGCGGTGCCGCGCACATCCTCGGACCTGATAGTCAGCATTTCGCCCATCGGCTGGTCAGCCTCGAGTACCACCAGGGCGGTCATTAATTTGGTAATTGAGGCGATCGGCACGGGAGTGTGCTCGCCGCGCGCCGCCAGTACCGACGAGTCTGACTCATCGAGAACGTAGAACGCGCCGGAACGCACATCCGGTTGCGACTGCCGCTGCACGGCACTCTGCGGAGCAGCCCAAACCGCGCCAGGCAGGAGGCCAGTTAGCAGGCACAGGGCCAGCGCCATCAAACCAACTGTCCGGCACGCGTACATGAGTATCTCGCCTGCTCCCGGGGTTGTGCGTCGTCGGGCCAGGCGTGCAATACACCGGCCCGCACCGGCATGAAGAATAGCCGCTCACGCTGGCGACGTAACGTGACATAACTCGCAGAAACAGACTAGCCCCTATCGCTCCGGACCGGGTCGATACCGCGCGGTGCCGGGTCGGAGATTTTGGGTGTTTCGGGGCGGGTTCGCGCCTTCGTGGACCCAGTCTAAACCCGCCTGGCTCCCGGCCGGCACTCCCACTTCATCGTGCACGAAGAAGGGCGGTCCGATGACCGCCCTCGTAGTAGAACCCGCGCTGAACTGCGCTAGCTGGCGTGGATCTTGTAGAACGTCGCGTTCGCGACTTCGAAGTGCTTGACCTTGGGAGTGCCTTCGAAGGTGTCGCTGAGCGTCTTGATCATCTCCGGATACATGTCCTTCTCATATTTCCGTACATCGGCTTCTGTGTCCCAGAAGCTGATGGCAAGCGACTCGTTGCGTTCCTTGTCGAAGAAGGACACTTCATCGCGGAAGCCATGCTGCTTCCTCAGTTCGGGAATGACTTTCTCTTCGAACTTGCGTGTTGCCAGGTCAAACTTGCCTGGCTTCATGGTAGCTGTGACCAATCTTGCAAACATGATTTGATACCTACTTGGCCGAGTCTGAAAAGCGTCGAGTTAGACCTCGGCGGCCTCTTGGTGGCCGGCCTTACCGGCCAACTGCCAATAGACCACCGCTTGGGTCCCAGCACAATTCGTAATATGTGAAACGATGGCACCAGCATCCGGGACGGCACTGGGTCGTTGTCGCCAGCCCGCATAGCGCGCTGCAGCGTCGGCCGCGACGTGCGCCGCCGTCAATGGCACAGCGGCGGCCTTGCGTATCGCGTGGTTGCGGCCTCGCGCAGCTGTCGCAGGCGGCATATCCCGCGGATCTCAGGCGCACAGCAGCGAAGGATCTTCAACCCACGCGCGTCTCAATATGGGAGGCCAGGCTACCAATCACGAGGTGAACCACCATGAAATCTCGTTCCAAGTTCCTGATTGCACCGATCGTGGCGCTATCGATTCTGGGAACCGCCGGCGCCGCATGGGGCGGCACTCTGGAGTTCGAGTTCGACAGCAACGAATTCAGCAACCCAACTGTATTGAATAACGACCACTGGGGCCTGCGCCTTGCCGGCCCGACCAGCGCCGTATATTTCTCCGAGTCGGACGACGGCTGCGAGGTCGGCCAGTCGGTCGTGTCCGGATCGACGGGTCTGGGATTTTTTGATGTTCCGTATGACATTAACGCAGTCGTGATCCATGACCGGGAGTGGGTATCCGAGGACTGCGATGGCGAATACGTCCTGGTCGAAGACACCGACGACTGGTATGCGCAGGACGATGACGGCAACGTCTGGTACATGGGCGAGGACACGACAGCCTGGGACGAGGACGGCAATTGCCTGACGCACGCGGGCTCCTGGACGGCGGGTGAAGACGATGCCGAGCCGGGGGTAATAATGCTGGCTGACCCGCTTCCCGGCGTTTCCTACCGGCAGGAGTTTTATGAAGGTGAGGCAGAGGACTGGGCCAAGGTCCTGCGACTCAACGCCAAGGTGTCAATTGACTACCTGGAAAGTGACTACTTCGGCTGCTTGCAGACGAAAGAGTACACGCCACTTGCTCCTGGCGAAGTCGAGCACAAGTTCTATTGCCGACTCAGCCAGGGCGGAGTCGGGCTGACGCTGGTCAATGAACTGAAAGGCAAGACCAAGCGGGTCGAGTATGCGGGCACGACGCCGCCGGCCGGACTACCGGCCACGTTCCCGACCAGCGACTCGTGCAGCGATTGAAGACGGACTGCTCGGCACGGTCTCATTGGCTACAACTTGGGGTCGGACCTCAGTAAATTATTGAATTAACTTGAGAATCCCTGGATACGAGGGCTGTGGAGACGCCTGACGAGCGTGTTTCCCGGCCGAGAATCAGCGTATCTTCAAACGCGATCGAGCACAGCCTCGGCCGGGTTTCTGCGTCAAGGGCAGAAGACCAATAAATTCAATTAGTTACTGAGGTCCGACCCCAGCGTGCCCAGCGTGACGAGGTCCGACTTCAACTTGTAGCGTCGCGGAGCGGCGCGCACTGCGCGCCGCCCCTCGACTCACTAGTACGTCGTGGTCCTGAAGATGCTGCCGTAGTACGGGGTTGGCACGCTTCCCGTCAGGAAGTTGGTGGCCTCGGAGCTGAATGTGACGTACTCCGGTCCCACCCACGCATCATGGTTCCCCCGCGGTTCATAGCTGGCGCCGTTGCCCGGCAGCCCAACCTCACCCTGCGACAACAATTCGGTCGTCTCCACGCAGCTTGAAACGTCATGGCAGACCCTGCGCGAATAAATGTCGGCAAGCCCGTTAGTGTCCTCCGGGACGACGCCGTCCGCGGCAGTGGCGAACAGCACGACCTCACCGTCCCAGCGCATGTGGCCAGGCTGCAGCGAGGGCTGACCGGTGATTTGCTCACCGGTGCTGGTCAACGAAACCCGCTTCGTGGACGGGACACAGCCCGTTCGGCCGCGGCAGGTGTCCCGCATGAACACATCCGCGACGCCGTTGGTGTCGGCCGCTACCAGGTTCGAGGCGCTCGAGACAAACACGATAAAACGACCGTGGTAGTCAAAGCCACTCATGCTCGACATGGGAAGACCCACGCAAGGCTCGGCACTCGTGTCATTGGCCTGCACTCCACCTTCACCGACCGAGATGCGCTCGGTCGACGGAGTACAGCCGTCGGGTGCTCCCAGACAGGTATCCCGCAGGAACACATCGACGAAGCCATTCGTGTCGTCTGACACGAGGTTGGTCGCAGCAGAAGTAAACGCCACATAGCGTCCGGTGAACGCGGGTGTACCACTCGCGCCATTGGCGTCGCCGCCGCCAGGTCCGACCGAAATGCGGCGTGTGCCTGGTGTACAACTGCTCATCTCATTCAGACAGACATCACGTAGAAAGACGTCCGCGACGCCATTGCCGTCGCCCGGCACCATACTGGCGTCGGAACTCACGAAGACGACGTGACCACCTCCCTCGCCGATGGCTGGTTCGCTAGCCGGCGAGTTCGACTGTGAGCCGTTCGCACGCAGCGACACTCGAACCGTCTGCGGCGTGCACGCACCGACTGATCCCAAGCAAGTGCTGCTCACGAACACATCGTCAACGGCATTCGTGTCGTCTGCGGCGAGGTTGCTAGCGGACGATACGAACGCAACATAGCGACCGTCGAAGCTGACAACAAGACCGCCGTCGGGGCTCGCGGTAGTCCAGCCGCTGTCACCGTTGGCCTGAGAGCCGTCGGGCGCCAGGGAAATGCGTCGCGTCGACGGCGTGCAGTCCGGAAGGTCTGCACCCCACATGTCGATGCACGAGTCACGTACGAAGATATCCCACGCGTCATTGGTGTCACCCGGCACGAGGTTCGACGCCTTCGACGAGAAAATGGCATAGCGCCCAAACAGGTCCATACCGCCGTTGACGCTCGGCCCATTTGGCGGCGAGCCGTCCGGTGCTACGGTGATCGGCATCGGTACGCGGGCCGCGGGCGGCGGAGCGGCGCCGATCAAGAAGCCAAGTTCGTTGCTGTCCGCCGTAAACGGCGCAGGGTTTTGCACGGAAACAGGGACAGTCCCCGGACTTGCAATGTCGGCTGCCGCAATCACCGCGTTGACCCGGGTTGCGCTCACGAAAGTCGTGGTGCGCGCCGAACCGTCCCACAGCACCGTCGCCCCCTGTATGAAGCCGTTGCCAGTGATCGTGAGATCGAACCCCGGGCTGCCCGCCAGGACACCCGCTGGAATGAGCGCGGTGACGGCAGGAGGTGGTGACTGAATCACGAATCCAAGCTCGTTCGAAGTACCGCCTCCTGGAGCCGGGTTGACGACACGAACCTTTGCGGTGCCCGGTGTCGAGCAGTCCGCAGCGCCGATCTCGGCATTGACTCTGGTACTGCTGACGAACGTAGTTGTTCGCGCAGCACCATTCCACTGTACTTGGGAGCCATTCAAGAAGCCGGAGCCAGTGACGCCAAGCGTGAATGCATTCCCACCGGCCATCCCTGAATCCGGCGACAGGGCGCTGACCACCGGTACGGGGTTTTGTGCAGGTTCAGCGCCGCCGCCATCGCTGCCGTTACAGGCGACTATTAACAATGACAGACAAAAAATGAGAGGGCAGTGCTGCGGCAAAAACCACCGCATATTCGGCTGCCCGAAAGTCTTGCTGACCATACGAGCCTCCTAAAGCAGGCCCGCCCGGCCACTGACGGCGGGCGGACCCGCGTCTGATGACGGTCAAATGGTATTGCAATATTTGTCAGTTCGAATCAGGTGGAGTAACTACAAGCAGGCAAGATCAACCTCGTTATGCGCCTTTCCTTCAACCATACAGGTGTCGGAACGAGACCTGGTCCCGGTAAAGACCTGTAGCGAAAAGGATCCTGGTGAGTGTTAACGACCCTTTCAGGCTAGGCAGGATGACTCGTTGGCCGCCGGAGCGCCTCCGGGCCACAAGCGAAGGCTCCCAGAGTCCCCGCTACGAGTGACAGCAATGTCCGGCTCAATTGAGGCGCCAGTTGCAATAGCGCTATAACTGCAGCTGTCTGAGAAAATCCAGCCTAGTCGGATGACGGCGGGTCGGGCCCGACGTCCTTGATCGTCACTCCACTGGAGCGATACGGCTCGAACTTCCGGGTGGTGCCCACACCGACAACTTCGAGAGATGCATCGTTGCCGTCAACCTGCACCACGACGTAGTGGTACGGATTGTCGATGACGTCGGTACCCGGTCTGGCTAGATGTTCGAGCTCTACTTTCTCGGCCGCCCCGGCCGTCAAGAAGTCCCGCAAATCGGGCTCTCCGTGGTAGGTATAGATTGGCGCCCCGCCTCCGCCCGTCACCACGTGATCGATCCGGTACGACGCGCCGGCAACATCCTGATAGCGCTCCACCCAGTGCTCGAAGAGATGATCGTGCCCGGCGATGGTCATTCGCACATGATGCCGACGAAACAGTGGCTCGTAGCGTGCCCGGAGTTCGGCTGTCGGCGGTTCGACGATCGGTCCACCATGGGGGCCGGATGAAAAAATCGGGTGATGAAACAACACGACCACGTGCACGTAGCGTCGGCGATCGAGACCGTCGAGCTGTGACTCGATCCAGCTGAACTGCGTGTCATCGGCCGCTATGTTCGAGTCGATAGCAAGCACGAACGTGTTGCCGTAACCAAACGCATACGTTGGATAGGCCGCCAGCCGGCGCGACGCGCCGACCGGAGGAATCAGTTGCTTCATGGCCTCGAGATAGTTCCTGAGCCCCACCACCCGGCCCGGCGCATCAAGGCTCGCCGCCGAGGTAACGTCATGGTTGCCCGGAGCGAGGAAATATGGGACGCCCGCTCCCGCCGTGAGTCGGTTGATCAGATCAACGAAGCTGTGATTCCACTGTTTTGGATCGCCACCGTTGACAACCGCGTCACCGGATTGCAGCACGAAGCGAACCGGATAAGCGGTATTTTCCAGCCGCTTTATCGTCTCGATCATCGAGTCGAGAACGAGCGAGTGCTCGTATTGCAGCTCGACGCCGTCCCGCCGACCCCGTGTGTCGCCGTAGGCAATGAAGGAAAATCTGGTGATGCCGGCCGAGGCCGCTTCTTCCGGCAGCGGGTGGGTGGGTGGCGCAATCTCCCGGACGACGTCGTTGGCTGCCGGTGCCGCCGCACAGCCGGCCAACAGAATGACGAATAAAGGAGTTATCGCGCGCATCGACGCATCATGCCACCCCTGGTGAGGTTACGGCTCCGCAAAAATAGACCTGTATCGGTTTCATCAACGGGGTCAGGGCTCCTTCAGGTTGGGCATCTTCGAAAGCGATTGCGCTGTCTTGCGACCGGTCCCGGCTTCACAGACCGCAATATGCCGACACGCGGCTAGTCTGCTTCCCAGCGCAACGCGGCGCGCACCGCAGCAGCGTCATTCACCTCGTCGACAAGACGCGAGCGGCTCTCGAATACCTGCCATGATGCTGCATCCCAGATGCGCGTACCCAGGCGAGCCTTGAGCAGCTGACGCACGCGGGGTAAATCGTTCAGCTGCAGGGCGGCCATGACCATGATCTGGTCATAGAGGTCCTGCTGCGCATGGCTTGCGCCGAGTGCACCGTGGTGCTGACGCACGGCCAGCATCCGCTCGAGCGCCTCGCGCGGCTTGTCCTGGTAAAAGGCTGCCGCGGCTTGGCAGAGCTCGTGTGCCAGCGCCGCCTGCGTGGAACTCGTCCCTTCGGAGCGCAGGTAATCCAGCGTTGACTCCACTGCCGACACCCGCCCGCTGCGTGTCAGTGCCATGACGTGGTGCATGGCAGTAAACCATAGCGTGCTTTGCGTGGCGTTACGCAAGGAAGCTTGCGCGAGGCGTTCCCAACGCGCGAGCCCGACGTCAATGCCCTGGACTTCCAGGCGTGCCAGCAAGGAGGCGCCATTTTGAACGTCCAGGTAGAACGTGGAAGACTTCGGATAGACCTCGCGGTCAAACAGGTCGAGAACCTCGTC
>JAHEAZ010000148.1 GCA_024642505.1 Gammaproteobacteria bacterium | reverse complement strand
TGGTCTCCCGCGTAGTGACGATGCCAGGACCCGCCCGGACCCCTTCCGGGGCCCTGCGATCGCCGAAATGGACGGGGCCTGGCGTCACTGCTAGTCTCTCTTGCACTGCAATAATCCGCAAGGGCCACTCAGTGGGCGCATTGGACGAAGAATTCGAGATCCCGGGAGCCGAGGCACACCCCCTTGCCGGCGCCACGATGACGGGCGCCGAGATGATCGTGCAGGTGCTGGCCGACGAAGGCGTCGACACCATCTTCGGGTACTCGGGCGGCGCCATCCTGCCGAGCTTCGACGCGGTATTTGTCTACAACCAGCGCGAGCAGGAAGCGGGTCGGCATGGTATGCCGCTGATCGTGCCCGCGAACGAGCAGGGCGCCGGCTTCATGGCCGCAGGCTATGCGCGTGCAAGCGGCAAGGTCGGCGTAGCCATGGTCACGTCGGGCCCTGGCGCCACGAACATGGCGACGCCGATCCGCGACTGCATGGCGGACTCGATTCCCATCGTGATGATCTGCGGCCAGGTGCCGACCGCGGCCATCGGCTCCGACGCCTTCCAGGAGGCGCCCGTGACATCGATCATGGGCTCCGTCGCCAAGCACGTGTTCCTGGTGACCGACCCGTCCCGGCTCGAGGCTACTGTCCGCACCGCGTTCGAGATTGCGCGTACCGGCCGGCCGGGACCGGTCGTCGTGGACATCCCCAAGGACGTGCAGAACTGGAAGGGCACCTTCCACGGCACGAACCGGCTGCCGATACCCGGCTACCGGCAGCGCCTCACCCGCCTGCACGGGTCGAAGCTCGACACCCAGGCCTGCGAGGAATTCTTCCGCATGCTTGCCCAGTCGCACCGGCCGCTGATCTACGCCGGCGGCGGGGTGATCAACGGCAAGGCGTCCCAGGCGCTGAGGAATTTCGTCGCCGCCTTCGAGGTCCCGGTCGTCACCACGCTGATGGGCATCGGCTGCTGCGACACGACCGACCCGCTGACGATGCACATGCTCGGCATGCATGGCGCGGCCTATGCCAACTACGCCGTCGAGGACTGCGACCTGCTGATCGCCATCGGCGCGCGTTTCGACGACCGGGTTGCCGGCCTGCCGAAGAAATTCGCGCATAATGCGAAGCACATCGTCCATCTCGACATCGACGGCTCCGAGATCAACAAGGTCAAGCGAGTCGACTTCAGTCACGTCGGCGTGCTGTCCGACTCGCTGGTGGCGCTGCTCGAGCACGGCAAGTCCACGGGCTTCAGGCGCGACTGGGGCAACTGGCACCGCTACTGCGATGAGCTCAGGCGCAGCTACGCGATGAACTACGATCGCGACAGCGAGCTGATCCAGCCCTACTACGTGATCGAGGAGATCAACCGGATCACGCGCGGCCAGGCGATCATCTCGACGGGAGTGGGCCAGCACCAGATGTGGGCGGCGCAGTACTTCGACTTCGCAGGCCCCCGGCAGTGGTTGACCTCGGGCAGCATGGGAACCATGGGCTTCGGCCTGCCGGCGGCCATCGGCGCGCAGTTTGCGCACCCCGATCGCCTGGTCATAGATATCGACGGCGATGCCAGCATCCGCATGAACCTCGGCGAGCTGGAGACCGTGACCACCTACGACCTGCATGTAAAGGTCGTGGTGCTGAACAATTTCGGCGATGGCATGGTGAAGCAGTGGCAGAAGCTGTTCCACAAGGGGCGGCTGTCGGCCTCGGACAAGTCGCTGCACAAGAAGGACTTCGTCAAGGCCGCGCAGGCGGACGGCTTCCCCTTCGCGGTGCGGCTGGATCGCAAGGCTGATGTCGAGCGTGTGGTCGGGGAGTTCGTCCGCTTCAAGGGTCCTGCATTCCTCGAGGTGATCATCGACCCGGATGCCGGCGTCTACCCGATGGTCGGCCCGGGACAGTCCTATGACCAGATGATCACCGGCGACTGGATACCGTCGCGCAATCCGGCCGACGTACAGCCGCCGGATTCCTCGGAGATGTTCTGAGGATGTGAGTCGTGAGTGGTGTGTTGTAAGAAGCAGGGTATCCTCTTCCGACTCACGACTCACGACTCACGACTCACGGTCCTTCTGTCGGCTATCCGCTAACATTCACTCTCTGCCTCAATGGAGCCGTCCATGCGCTACCTCCACACCATGGTTCGCGTCACCGACCTCGAGCGGTCGCTCGATTTCTACTGCAACAAGCTCGGACTCGTGGAAGTCCGTCGCTACGACAGCGAGAAGGGGCGCTTCACGCTCGTGTTCCTGGCCGCACCCGGCGACGAGGAGCGGGCGATGGTCGAGCTCACCTACAACTGGGACCCGGAGGTCTACGGCATCGGCCGGGCATTCGGGCATCTGGCGTACGAGGTGGATGACATCTACGCGCTCTGCGAGAAGCTGATGAAGTCCGGCGTCACCATCAATCGCCCGCCGCGCGACGGCCGCATGGCTTTCGTGCGCTCGCCCGACAATATCTCGATCGAGCTCCTGCAGAAGGGTGACGCACTACCACAGTCCGAGCCCTGGGCATCGATGCCGAACACCGGCGAGTGGTGAACTGACACGCGGTGCCTGGCGCTGCCGGCACAAACGGGTGTCTGGCACCGCTGGCAAGGCCTGACTTGGCACGAGGTAACGGGCGGTGCCTGAAACCTCTCACAGCACGAGCCTGTCGGGGCGGTTCACCCTCGTTCGCTCGGAAAGGCAGAAACTCGCTCACTACGGGGACCGCCCCTCGACGCCCGCGCTGAACGGTCGGCGTGACGTTTCGCGATGAGAGGTGCCAGGCACCGTGTCAGGTCGAGATATAGCGCTTAAGCTCGTCGATTTCCTGCTGTTGAGCCTCGATGACAGAGCGGACGCAGTCGCCTATCGAGACCATGCCGATCAACACCGTGCCTTCGACCACCGGCAGGTGACGAAT
>JAHEAZ010000147.1 GCA_024642505.1 Gammaproteobacteria bacterium | reverse complement strand
CCCTGCATCCGCGGGGCCCGTTGCCTCGACCTGTTCGCCGGCAGCGGGGCGCTGGGATTCGAGTCGCTGTCGCGCGGTGCGGCGAGTGCCGTTTTCGTGGAGCGGGACGCGGCGGTGGTGGCGCACCTGAAGTCGCTGGCGAAAGAGCTCGCTCCCGACACGGCATCCGTGATCCAGGGCGACGCGCCCGGCTGGCTCGGCCGCGCCGGGGAACCATTCGATGTCGTCTTCCTTGACCCGCCCTTCGGCTCGGGATTGCTCCCCGGGCTGCTGCAGCGCCTCGATCGAGCGGGATGGCTTGCCCCGGGTGCGCTGGTCTACATCGAGTGCCCCAGGGCGGAGGGCGCGCCCGCGCTGCCGGAAGGCTGGCGAATGCACCGCAGCGGTCACGCGGGCGATGTCGGTTATTATCTTGCTGCCGGCCCGGCCAGCGATCGGCCGTCGCCCGCGATGAACCCTGAACCGGACAACGAGGGCGGGCAATCGACATGACCAAGAAATCAAAGCGCCAGGCCGTGTACCCGGGAACCTTCGACCCGATCACGAATGGTCACCACGACCTCGTGCGTCGCGCCGCCACCATTTTCGACCGGGTAGTGATCGGCATCGCCGCAAACCCCAACAAGGTCCCCATGTTTTCGCTCGAGGTGCGGGTCGACCTGGCGAAGCGGGTGCTGGCAGACCTCGTCAATGTCGAGGTCATGGGCTACTCGGGGCTGACGGTCGATTTTGCCCAGCAGCAGAATTGCGGCGTCGTGATTCGCGGCCTGCGCGCCGTCTCCGACTTCGAGTTCGAGTTCCAGCTGGCCAACATGAGCCGCCACCTCGATCGCGAGGTCGACTACATATTCCTGACCCCGCAGGAGCAGTTCACCTTCATTTCATCGACGCTGGTCCGCGAGATCGCGACCCTGGGTGGCGATGTCTCGAAGTTCGTCCACCCGGTGGTGGAAGCGGCGTTCGCGAAGCGCCTCAAGAAACAGGCATGAGAAGCACCAGGCATCCGACAGGGTGCCTGGTGCCGTCATGGCCTAGAAATGGGTGCGGAACTCCAGTCCCCAGTAGGCCGGTTCGTTGACGAACGCGGTCAGGTTGAGGAAGTTGATGCCGCCCTCGACCACCACCTGATCAGTGATGTTGCGGCCGACGAGGGCGAAGTCCATTCCGCCCTGGGTGCGGTAGCCTGCGCGTATACCGCCGAGCCAGCGCGCTTCCTGGACGAACTCGACCGAACGATGCAGGAACAGGTTCGACTCGCCGCGGTAGTTCCAGTCGGTGTTGAAATACATCTCGCCGCTCTGCAATGGCTGCGTGTACTGCAGAACGAAGTTCAGGATCCACTCCGGGGTGCGCGGCAGCGGATTGCCGTCGATGTAGACTTCCGTCACAGGGCCGAACGGACCGACGCGCGTGCCGGCTACCGGGTCGAGGCCAGTGCAGGAGGGTGCCGAGCCGCAGAGGTCGTCACGCAGTCCCGGGTCGTCGATTTCCGTCATGTTGTAGCTGAGGTTCGCCGAGACGAACAGCTTCTCGGTAACCAGCAGATCGAACTCGGATTCCACGCCATGCCCTTTGACCTTGTCCGCATTCAGCAGCTGGTTGACGTTCGCTGCACCACCTGTCGCCGTGAGCTGCTGGTTGTCGTTCTGGAACACATACACGGAGGTGTTCCAGCGTGCCCGGCCGCCGAACAGCATGCTCTTGAATCCCAGTTCGGTTGAAAGGGTGTCCTCGGTCTTCGCCGAGCTGACAAAGCCGAACCGTCCGAGCGTGACGGGGCCGCGCGAACCGGTGGCAACACGGCCGTACAGGGTCCAGTCATCGCTGGCATCAAAGGTCAGCGCGACATCCCAGTTGAAGAAGCCATCCGAAACCGATATCGATGCCGGCGTCACGGTTCCGCCCTCGACGCCCGGTCCCACCGTCAGGTCCTTTTCGTCGTCCGTCCAGCGGCCGCCGACCGTCAGCGACCATGCGTCATTGATCGCGTATTCGGCCTGGCCGAACAGCGCCTTCGACTTGGTCTGCTGGCTGACCAGCGCGGTTGCAGCCGGTGTCAGGAAGTCCTGGTTGATCAGGTCGAAGTCCTCGTCAAAGTAGAAGACGCCGACCTGGTAGAAGAGCTTGTCGGTCTTTCCGGCCAGGCGGAATTCCTGCGTGAACTGCTTCAGGTCGTTCAGGCCGTCGCCAGTGGCGACGCCGAACCACAGTTGCTTGCCGAGCACGCCGAGGTCGCCGGGATTGAACGAAGTTTCACCGCCGTCAACGTCTGCGCTCTGGAAGTTATCGACCACGTCGTAGCCCGTGATCGAGGTCAGGGTCATGGCGTTTGCAAACGTCCACTCCAGGTTCAGCGCGCCGCCGACGTGATCCAGCTCCAGGGTCGCGACCTGATTGTCATTGCTGGCGATTTTCTCGTTGAAACCCGGCCGGAGGCCGGAGGTGCCGACGGCGATGGCATTGGCGTAGAAGACGTTGGGGTCGCTGCCACTCTGGTTGAATCCGTGCAATTTCAGGAGTGCGGAAAAGGAATCGGACGGCTCCCAGGCGAACTGCAGGCGCCAGGCGAACTCGTCGAACCCGCCGAAGTCGTCGCCCGGGCCGTTGTAGCTGTTGTCGATCCACTTGCCGCGCTCCTGGTACTTGAGCGATGCGCGCGCGGTCAGTGTGTCCGAAAGCGAAAAATTGCTCGCGGCTTCGGCGGCAATCGTGTCCCGCACGCCGTATGCCAGGCTGAAGTAGCCATTGCGTTCGGCGCTTGGCTTCACGGAATCGATCTTGATCACGCCCGCGTTGGTGTTTCGGCCAAACAGCGATCCCTGCGGCCCCTTCAGGATTTCTATGCGCTCGATGTCAAACAGCGGCAGGCTGCGCAGGGTGTTGTTCTCGAGTGCGATGTCGTCAAAGCTCATCGCGAC
>JAHEAZ010000073.1 GCA_024642505.1 Gammaproteobacteria bacterium | reverse complement strand
CGAGACCGGCAAGAACCTCGCCGGGTCCTACGTCCGGCTGCTCGATGCGTTTGTCTACGGCCGCTGGGACCTGGGTGGCCACGAGCTTGGCCTGCGCGCCGGCAGCATGGTGGTCAACTGGGGCGAGAGCACCTTCATCCAGGGTGGCATCAACAGTGCCATCAACCACTTCGACGTCTCGTCCCTGCGTATCCCGGGTGCCGAATTGCGCGAGGCCTACCTGCCGCAGGAGATGGTCAAGGCGTCCTACTCCTTCACCGAAAACGTGAATGGCGAGTTGCTGTACCTGTTCGGTTGGGACCAGACCCAGCCTGAGCCGGCCGGCACCTATTTCTCCAGCAACGATTTTGCGGTACGCGGCGGCCGGCGGGCATACCTGGGTTTCGGGGCCTTTTCCGACCAGGGTGTCGACTACACGCCGCTCGGTGGTCCCTTCATCAAGGACTACCAGGGCATTCCGCGAGGCGAAACCCGTCACGCCAGCGACAACGGCCAGTACGGCGCCGCGCTCAAGTGGTACCTGCCAGACTTCAGCAGCGGTACCGAGATCGGCCTGTACTTCATGAATTACCACAGCAAGGTGCCGCTGATCAGTGGCCGCACCGGCACGCAGGCCGGTGTCGGCAATGCGGTGGGTGCAGCGGTCGGCGTGCAGGCTACGGCGTATGCGCTGGCCTCAGGGCTGCCAACGGCCACGGCTATCGCCATCGGTACCGCACAGGGTGCCGGTGCCGCAGCGCAGGCGGGTGGTGACATCTCTGCCTCGACGCTGAGTGGCTATGCGACCATCGCTGCCAATACGGCGCTCGGTGGCGGCGATGTGCTTGCGCAGGCCAACAACCTGGCAACCCACGAGTACACCATTACCACCCAGTACTTCACCGAGTACCCGGAGGACCTGTCGCTCATCGGCCTCAGTTTCAACACGTCGGTCGGCACCACGGGCGTCGCCTTGCAGGGCGAGGTGTCCTACAAGATGGACCAGCCGCTGCAATACGATGATATCGAGGTGCTGTTCGCGGCACTGGCCCCCGTGCAAAACACGATTTACACGTTGCTCGGTATCCCACTGCCCGCGACCTGTACTCCGTCAAACCCGACGGTCTATACCTGCAATCAGGTCGGACGGTTCGGGATCGACCAGGATGTCAAGGGCTGGGACAGCTTCGACATTATCCAGGCGCAGATGACCGCCACGAAGGTCTTCGGGCCGATGCTTGGCGCATCGCAGTTCGTGACCCTGATTGAGGTCGGCGTGACGTCGGTCCTGGACTTCCCGGACAAGCAGACGGGTGGGCCGCAGGGCCTGGGGCTGCGCTTTAATGGACCCGGCACCTCTGTGTCCGGCAACGCCGCGCTGGCCGGCCGCCATTTCGGCGAAGTCGAGCCACAGAATCGCTTCGCCGACGCCAATTCCTGGGGCTATCGCCTGGCGCTCAGGCTCGACTACAACAATTTTATCGGCGCGTGGAATTTCAGCCCGCGGCTGGTGTTCGCGCACGACGTGAATGGTACGACGCCAGGTCCCGGCGGCAACTTCGTCGACGGCCGCTACGCGGTGACCGTCGGCGCCGGCGCCAACTACCAGGCCAAGTGGGAAGTCGACCTGAGCTATACGAGTTTTGGCGGCGCCAGCCGCTGGAATGACCTAAATGACCGCGACTTCATTGCGGCGACGCTGAAGTACTCGTTCTGATTTCCGGGAGAGATCACATGAAGTTCAAGATCCTTTCGAGCGTCGCTGCCCTGACGATGTGCTGCGCGGCCGGCTCCGCCCTGGCCGCGGCCAGCGCCCAGGAAGCTGCCCGGCTCGGCGCGGACCTCACGCCGACGGGCGCGGAGAAGGCCGGCAACGCGGCCGGCACCATTCCGGCCTGGGACGGCGGCATCACCTCGCCGGCCAAGGCAGGTTTCCCGAACTTCAAGACCGGGGGGCACCACCCGGATCCGTTCGCTGCCGACAAACCGCTTTACAAGATCGATCCCTCGAACATGGGCAAGTACTCGGCCCAGCTGACTGAGGGGCACAAGGCGCTGCTGGGGAAGTACAAGGACACGTACTTCATGAACGTCTATCCGAGCCGGCGCAGTGCGGCGTTCCCGCAGCGCATTTACGACGCGACCAAGAAGACCGCGACGACGGCGAATACCAAGCCCAGCGGCAACGGCGTGACGGGCGCGGTCATAGGCATTCCTTTCCCGATTCCGAAGACCGGCGTCGAGGTGATCTGGAACCACATCATGCGCTACCGCGCGGACATCGCCGGCCGTGACTACGGCGCAGCCCCGGTGTTGCGCAGCGGCGATTACACCAACGTGAAGTTCCACGAAGAAATCATCTTCGCCTACAGCCTCCCGGACGCAACCGAAGAGGGGCTGGACAATGTCATCCTGTACTTCACGCAGGAGACCCTCGCGCCGCCTCGCTCTGCCGGCGAGATCCTGCTGGTGCACGAGACGCTCGACCAGGAGAAGGAAAACCGCCGCGCCTGGCTGTACAACCCAGGCCAGCGCCGGGTCCGGCGCGCGCCGAACGTGGCGTTCGACAATCCCGGCACCGGCTCCGACGGCCTGCGCACCGCGGACCAGCTGGATCTTTACAACGGCAGCCCGGAACGCTACGACTGGAAGCTGGTGGGCAAGAAGGAAATGATCGTTCCCTACAACGCCTACCAGCTGCATTCCGGCGACCTCAAGTACAAGGACATGATCCGTCCGCTGCACATCAACCAGGACCACGCCCGTTACGAGCTGCATCGCGTGTGGGTAGTCGATGCCACCTTGAAGCAGGGCCAGCGCCACATCTACAAGCGCCGCACTTTCTATGTCGACGAGGACTCCTGGCAGATCCTGGCCGTGGACTGCTATGACGGCCGGGACCAGCTGTGGCGCGTGCAGGAAGGCCATTCCATCAATCACTATGATGTTCCGACCTTCTGGTCGACGCTAGAGACTACCTACGACCTGCAGTCCGGACGCTACCTTGCGCTCGGCCTCGACAACGAGGAGCCGATGACGGTGGACTTCAACCTGAAGCGGACCACGGCCGACTTCACGCCGGCGGCGATTGCGAGGCGTGGCACGCGTTGATGCGCTTGCCTGCGACTTGACGCGGGCTGGCGTGCCCCGTTGCGCCGGCCCGCTGGTGCGAACGGAAGGGGGGGATGATGATGCAGTTTCGCCTAACGGCCGTGGCGGCCTTGCTGGCTTGCGTGACTTGCGGCGCGGTGCTGGCGCAGGTAGCGGATGACGCCTCCTCCCGGCCGTCGATCATCGCGCCGCTGGCGGTCAAGTCCCTGCTGCTGGATCTCGCCTGGGCGGGTGAGCGCGCAGTGGCCGTTGGCGAGCGGGGCCACGTGCTGTATTCCGACGACCAGGGGCGAAGCTGGACCCAGGTCGTGGTGCCCGCCAGCGCCAACCTCACGGCCGTCTATTTCGTTGACGATCAGCACGGCTGGGCCGTGGGCCACGACGAGGTAATCCTGCGCACGGAGGACGGCGGCCTGGCCTGGGATCGGACTCATTACAATCCGGAGGCCAAGCGGCCGTTGCTGGACGTCTGGTTCGCCGACGCTGAGCGCGGCCTGGCTGTTGGCGCCTACGGCGCCGTGTACTCGAGCACAGACGGCGGCCGTACCTGGACCGACGTGCAGTTCGATCCGGTGCCGCTCGGCGGAGCCAAGCAGGATTACGATCCGGACGACTTCAGTGCGGAAGTCGACATGGGATTCGACTTCCACCTGAACGCAATCGTGCGCGGTCCGGGTGCAGTGCTCTACCTGGCAGCAGAGGCTGGCCGCCTGTTCCGCTCCGACGACGACGGCATGACCTGGCGTGAGTTGCCCTCGCCCTATGACGGTTCGTTCTACGGAATCCTGCCGCTCGACGGCGACGCGCTGCTTGCCTTCGGTCTACGCGGCAATGTGTTCCGCTCCGAGGACGGGGGCGAGAGCTGGTCGCCGATCGAGACAGAAACGGTTGCGCTGCTCGACTCGGCCGTCCGGCCTGCGCCGGAGGTCGTCGTTATCGCGGGGCTGACGGGCATCATGCTGGTCAGCACCGATGGCGGCAGGAGCTTCAAACGTACGCAGCAGGAGGATCGCAAGGGCCTGTCTGCGCTGCTCTGGGTCGGCGACGGTGAAGTGATCGTGGCAGGAGACGGCGGGGTTCGCCGGCTCTCCGTTCCGGGGTTGAGGTAACGCCATGCATGTGGAACAGGAACGCAAGGACGGCAAACCGACCATCGCCGAGCGGCTCGAGCCCCACGTCTTCGGGCATCGCGGCCTGATTCTTGCGGCGTTCGCATTGCTGACGATCGTATTCGCGGCGATCGCGATCCAGGGCCTCAAGCTGGATACGAACTTCAACAAGCAGCTGCCGATCGGGCATGAGTACATCCAGACATACCTCGATCACAAGGCTGAGTTCGGCGGCGCCAACCGCTTGCTGATTGCCGTGATCGCCAAGGATGGCAACATGTTCACGCCGGAGTTCTTCCGGGCACTCAAGATTGCCACCGACGAGGTGTTCTTCATTGAGGGCGTGGACCGCGCCCGCGTTCAGTCCTTGTGGACTCCGAACGTGCGTTATACCGAAGTAGTCGAAGGCGGTATCCAGGCGGGCGACGTCATTCCGCCGGACTTCCAGCCGGACGAGACGGGTTTCGCCAGGGTCAAGGAAAACATCCTCAAGGCAGGCATCGTCGGCCGGCTGGTCGCCAACGACTTCTCGGGCGCCATGGTCAGTGCGCAACTGCTCGACGCCGACCCGGAGACCGGCAAGCCAGTTGATTACGTCGCCATCTCAGAGGCACTCGAACAGAACGTTCGCGACAAGATCGCGGCCACCAGCCCTGGCGGCGACCAGGCAGGGGCAATATCGGTGCACATCATCGGTTTCGCCAAGGTGGTCGGCGACGTCGTGAATGGCGCGATGATGGTCATTGTCTTCGCGATCGTCACGGGAGCGCTGACGCTGCTTTTCGTCTGGATTTACATCGCATCCTTCAGGATCGCTCTGGTGCCGCTGATGGCCTCTGGCGTGGCGATGGTGTGGATGCTGGGACTACTGGTGCTACTTGGCTACGGTGTGGACCCGCTCGGTATCCTCGTGCCCTTCATCATCCTGTCGATCGGCACCAGCCACGGGGTGCAGAAGATCAGCGCCGTCACCGACGCGGCCATCGCCGGCGCGGATAGTAACGAGGCGGCACGGAGGACGTTTCGACTGCTGTTCCTGCCGGCAATTTTCGCGCTGCTCGCGAACGTAGTCGGCTTCATCACCATCCTGCTCATCAGGGTGCAGGTGATCCAGGAGATGGCGATCACCGCCAGCCTGGGCATCGGCGTAATCATCCTCACGGACCTGATCCTGCTCCCGGTGCTGGTGTCCTATGTGCCGATTACGGAAGGCTATCGGAATCGCGTCAGAAACAGGCGGAACAAGGCCGACCCGCTATGGAAGGGCCTGGCCCGGATCTCCGAGCGGGGCCCGGCGCTGATCATTATCGGCATTGCCGCCTTGCTGGCAGTATTCGGTGTCATCAAGGGCCGCGAGACGCCGATCGGCGACACGCAGGCCGGCGTGCCGGAACTCAGACCAGACTCCCGCTACAACCGCGACACCGAACTGATCACCTCGAAGTTCTCGATCGGTACCGATGTCTTGAACGTCATCGTCGAGACGGAGCCGAACGGCTGCATCGACCATCGCGTCATCGACGCCATCGACCGATTCGCCTGGAACATGGCCAATGTCAGTGGCGTTCGCGACATTGTCAGCCTTGCAGGCGTGTCCAAGGTGGTCAGTGCCGGCTGGAGTGAGGGTAGCCTGAAGTGGCGCAACCTGCCTCGCGACCAGAGTCAGCTGGTCCAGGCGCAAGGCTACATCGAGACCAGCACCGGGCTGCTGAACCGCGACTGCAGCGTCATGCCCGTGATGATGTTTCTTGCCGACCACCGCGCGGAGACAATCGAGGGCGTGATCGCAGCCGTCAAGCAGTACCGCCAGGACAACCCGACGGACGGCGTCACCTACAGGCTGGCGACGGGGAACGTCGGCGTGATGGCGGCGCAGAATGAGGAGGTCAAGGCGAAGGAATTCGTGATACTGGGCTGGGTGTTCGCTGCTGTGACCGCAATGTGCCTGATCAATTTCCGGTCATTCGTTGGTACGGTCCTGGTCATCCTGCCGCTGACACTGGTGTCGATCCTGGTATATGCGGTAATGGCCTTTGTGGGAATTGGCCTCAAGGTCAATACGCTGCCGATGGTGGCACTTGGCGCCGGTATTGGCGTCGACTATGGCATCTACCTGTTTAGCCGCATGCAGGAATTCCTGAAGCGCGGCGAGAGCGTGCACGATGCCTATCTTGGCGCATTGAGGGTGACGGGCGTTGCGATCTTCTTTACCGGCGTGACACTTGCAGTGGGCGTGGCGACCTGGGCCTTCTCGCCGTTGAAGTTCCAGGCCGACGTCGGCCTGATGCTGACATTCATGTTTGTGGTGAACATGCTCGGCGCGATGCTGCTGCTGCCGGCGCTCGGCGCCTGGCTGCTGCCGCTGTCACGGAGGGTCAAGAAGGCCCGCGAGGCAACGGCTGGCGCCCCGGGTTAGGTTCAGTCTGCGTCGATCCGACCGCGCAGCCGCTTGGTCGTCTGGCGGCGCTTCTTGCCCTCGATTCGGCGCTCCTTCGAGGCCCGCGTGGGCCGGGTCGGCTTACGCGCCTTGGGAACATGCCTGGCGGCTGCGATCAGTCCGGCCAGTCGTTCCACGGCGTCGCGCCGGTTTGCCTCACGGGTTCGGTGTCGATGGGCATCGATCAGCAATTCGTCGTCCAGGGTGAGTCGCCGTCCGGCGAGCTGCCGCAACCGTTCGCGTCCCGCCTCGTCGAGCAGGGTGGTACCCGCCACCCTGAAGCGCAGCAGGCAGGCCGTCGTCAGCTTGTTGACGTTCTGCCCGCCGGGCCCTGGCGAGCGGGTCCACGAGAGCTCGTATTCGCCGTCTGGAATATCCGGCTCTCTTGCGTCGGTCATGAACTGCGGCCCGGCCCTGGCGGCTCAGTCCTGCCCGTCAAGCGTCGGCTCGATCGGTCCGCGGGTCCTCGGTGCGAGCGTCGAGGCGGATGTGCTGCCCTCGAGGATGCGGATCTCGCGCTGTGCGGGCGGGATGGTGATTCCGTGCTTGCGGAACAACGCCCAGATCTTCCGGTTAATGTCAGAGCGGACGTTGTTGACACCTTCGGCCGGATCGCCGATCCAGAAGCGCACCTCCGTCTCCATGCCGTGGTCGGTAAAGTCCATCAGGCGTGAAACCGGAGGTGGGTCCCTCAGGATCCTCGGGTGATCGTTGGCGGCGTCCAGCAGCAGCCTGAGCGCCAGTTCCACGTCGTCGCGGTAACTGATCCTGACGCCGAGGCGCAGCCTGACCTTGGGATGGCCATAGCTCCAGTTGATGACCTGGTTGGTAATCACGTTCTGGTTCGGCACCAGCGTTGCGACGCCATCGCGGTCACGAATCACGATATAGCGGCCGCGCAATTCTTCGACCCAGCCGAACCCATGGGTGCTGGTCCCGGTCGTGCCGGTGAAGCTGATGACGTCGCCCGGCTTGATCGACTTGTCCATGACCAGGACGAAGCCGCTGACGAAATTGGCAGCAATGGCCTGCAGCCCGAAACCGAGGCCCAGGCCGATCGCGCCGGAAAAGACCGTCAGCGCGGTCAGGTCGACGCCAGAGGCACGCAGGCCCAGCAGGATGCCGAAACCGACGAAGAAGGCGTAGCTGGTCTTGACGATGCCGATGCGCGTCGATGGGGCGAGGGTTTCGATCTGCGAGACCTGCCGGTCGATCCACCGCGCCACCCACAGGCTGGCGATGACGCAGACGGACACGGCGAACAGAGCTGCGATCACCGACCAGATGGTGACGCGCGACTTGCCGGTGGACAGGCCGATCGAGTCGAGCACCTGGACGATGTAGTCCAGCCAGCCGAGCATCTGTGCTGCGACCAGCAGCCAGATGGCCAGGGACGCCTTGTTTTCGAAGCGCTTCAAGCGGTTGTTTGGGGAGACCGAGCGTCGCACCGCATAGGCCAGCAGGCGGATGACGATCAACGCGCCCACCAGCCGCACCGCCGGATCGAGCAGGTCGGTTGCGAGCGAAGCCGCGGCAATGATCGAGCGAGCCGCGGTGATGATCAGGAAAGCGGCGAGGTAGGGCGAAGTAACCGCCAGCGCCTCGAAGCCGACGATCCGGGCCGTCATCCCGGGCTCGGCACGCGGAACGTACCAGCGACGCACCGACCTTTCGGCCAGCCAGGCCACGCCTGCGGCCACCACCAGCGCGATCAGCTGGGCCAGGTTGGCGGCGGTCAGCAGCCCGGACACGAGGTCAGTGAATCTGTTCATGTGCTCGGCCCAAGCGGGCCCGTTGGCGTGCCGGATCGGCGCATCACGCGTTCATGTCGGGTATCAGTTCGCTCTCGAGGCGGGCGATCTGGTCCTTGAGCAACAGCTTGCGCTTCTTCAACCTGCGCAGCTGCAGTTCATCCACATACAGGTCCATGGTGAGCCGCTCGATCACGTCGTCGAGGTCGCGATGCTCGATGCGCAGCTCGCGCAGCCGCTGGATCTGCTGGAACAGTTCCGTATTGATCTTTTCTTCGTCGCCGCTCATGCCAGTTCAGCCAGGGCCTGTGGGAACGCCGCGCCGGCCCAGACGGGCTGCACCGCAACTGGAAGCTTAGCCAATCGCCCGGGCTGATTCCATGGGATGGCTGGATCGTGGAAATCCGACCCTACCGAACCCGCAAGTCCCGTCCTGAGCACCAGCGAGGCAGCCTGCTCCACCTGCGCCGGGCCCGCGCCGCCACATACGACCTCGGCTCCGGCGCCGCCGAGATCCCTGAACTCGCGCGCCAGTTCGCGCCTCGCGCCGGGCGAGAGCGTATAGCGCAGCGGGTGCGCCAGCACGGCGACCCCGCCGGCCGCAAGAATCCACTCGATCGCCTCGGTCATGGCCGGCCAGGCAGACCTGACCGCTGCAGGCCGCCCGCGGCCAAGGTAGCGCTCGAACGCTTCGGCCATGCTGCGCACCGACCCGAGTTCCGAGAGCGCCCGGGCAAAGTGGGTTCGTGTCGGCAGGTCCGTCTGTTCCCTGATCCGCCGCAGCGATTCGGTCCCGGGAGCGCCGGCTGCGTCCAGGCGGCGGGCGATTTCCGCGGCACGGCGCTCGCGTTCGGTTGCCAGCTGCCGGATACCACGCGCCAGCCCCTCTGCCGTCGGGTCGATGGCCAGCCCCAGTACGTGGACGGTGCGTCCGCGCCACTCGGCAGACAGCTCAATCCCCGGGACGAATGACATGTCGAGCGTTGCGGCTGTGGCCGCTGCAGCGTCCAGGCCGGCAGTCGTATCGTGGTCGGTTAGCGCCATCATGCGGACGCCGCAATCGAAGGCATGTCGAACCAGCGCTGCCGGTTCCAGCCGGCCGTCGGAGGCAGTCGAATGCAGGTGCAAGTCGACCTGCGCAGTCACGATACAGCCCGCGGCCCGAGGCCGACGCTGTCGAGCGCAAGGCCCGTCAGTACGACGAAGCCACGCCGTCGCTCGTAACCATCCTCGGAATAGTCAAAGACGTAGGTGCGGCGCAGGGCAAACCGGCCATCGGCGGCGCGCGCGAACGCGAACTTGAGCATCGAGACAGTGCCGTCCAGCAGTTGAACGCCGGCCCGGGTGCAGGTCTCGGATGCGACCTTGTTGGCGAATTCACGCGCCGCCAAGCTGGCGTGCCAGGCCCAGGCGACGAGAATCAATGAGAGGACACCCAGGAAGACGGGCCAGCTCATCAGAGCATGGCCTTCCAGTCCACCCGGTCGTCACCATAGGCGAGGAAGTACGGGTTGAGCAGCTCCGGTCGGGCGTTGTAGCTGAGTGGCTGGCCATCGAGTCCAGTGACGTAGCCGCCCGCCTGCTCCAGCACGCAATGACCCGCCGCCGTGTCCCATTCGCAGGTGGGTCCGAGACGTGGGTAAACGTCCGCGGCACCCTCCGCAATCATGCAGAATTTGAGCGAACTTCCCACCGCAACCAGTTCATGTGGCCCGACCCGTTCGAGGAAGCCATCGAGGGACGAGCCGCGGTGCGAGCGGCTGCCTACCACGCGAACCGGAGAGGCGGCGCGGTCCGTTACCCGGATGGGGGTCGCCGCTTCCCGCCCCTGGCCCTTGAAGGCACCGAAGCCCTCGCAGGCGTAATAGTCGGTCTCGAGCACTGGT
Organism: Gammaproteobacteria bacterium; assembly: GCA_024642505.1. Classification (GTDB taxonomy): domain Bacteria; phylum Pseudomonadota; class Gammaproteobacteria; order Steroidobacterales; family Steroidobacteraceae; genus SG8-30. The sequence continues at coordinate 622 of JAHEAZ010000073.1, read as the reverse complement.
GCGTGAACGACTCCCAGGACCGGCCTGTGCCCATGGACCAGCGCGACGTTCACCGTAAACTCGCCGTTGCGTTGCACGAATTCCTTCGTGCCGTCCAGCGGATCTACGATCCAGAGCCAATCCCAGCGGGAACGGGTGCCATAGGCCACTGCCTCGGCTTCCTCCGAGAGGATCGGTACTTCCGGCAGCAAGCGCTTGAGGCCAGCCGCCAGGATTTCCTGGGCGCGCAGGTCTGCTTCCGTCAGCGGCGAGGCGTCATCCTTCTCCTGTACGGTGAACGAGGAGGTGTAGACGCCCAGGATCGCCCGGCCCGCCTCGCGCGACAGCGCGACTACATCGAGTAGCAGGCGATGGAGGTCGTGGGTCATTTGCAGCAGGTCCTTTGGGTCATACGGACCCCATCATACGCACAGGTAAGAATGCCGGTTCCTGCCCGGGGCGGCGTGGCCCGCCCCGGGCCTCAGGTCGTTGAGGCTGGCGGGCCGCCGGGGCCCGGTGTGGCGCGGCCACTGCTGCGCCGGCGCCTGCGTCGCTTGGGCTTACCCACATCCTCTGTGCCAGCAGGTTCTGCGGCCGGCGGCGCCGGCGGGCGCTCCTGGCTGGCCGCCGCCTGGCCGCCGCG
>JAHEAZ010000146.1 GCA_024642505.1 Gammaproteobacteria bacterium | reverse complement strand
ACGGTCCATTCTGCCTTGTCGACTTCGTCGTTACCCTTGATTTCCACCGGGTCCACCAGCACCGCGCCCAGGCGTGCCAGTTGTGCGAGCGCTTCGCGGGTCACCCGTTCCACGTGCGCGTTCTGCCCAAACATCTGGCGCACCACGCCCAGGCGCGCGCCCTTCAATGCCTGCGGGTCCAGGAATTGCGTGTAGTCGCTCGATGCCTTGCCTGCGCTGTGCGCCGTGACGGGATCGCGTGGATCCACACCAGCGATCGCACCGAGCAGGGCGGCTGCATCGGCCACGGTCCGCGTCATTGGGCCGGCGGTGTCCTGGCTGGCCGAAATTGGAATGATGCCGGCGCGACTGACCAGTCCCACGGTCGGCTTGATGCCGACCAGGCCGTTCGCCTTGGCCGGGCAGGTGATGGAGCCGTCGGTTTCGGTCCCGATCGCGACCGCGCAGAGGTTGGCAGCGGCGGCCGCGCCGGAGCCTGAACTCGAGCCGCAGGGACTGCGATCCAGCGCGTAAGGATTCAGCGTTTGCCGGCCACGCCCACTCCAGCCGCTGCTGGAGCGTGTCGAGCGGAAGTTGGCCCATTCGCTCAGGTTGGTCTTGCCGAGGATCACCGCGCCGGCGTTGCGGAGTCTCTCGACGATGTATGCATCACGGGTAGCGATCGATTGAGCCAGCGCCAGGGAACCGGCCGAGGTCCGCATCTGGTCGGCCGTGTCGATGTTGTCCTTGATCAGCACCGGAATCCCGTGCAGCGGACCACGCGGGCCCTTTTCGCCGCGCTCCCGGTCAAGTTCGCCAGCGATGGCCAGTGCATCGGGATTGCGCTCGATCACGGCGCCCAGCCGTGGCCCGGCCGAGTCGATGGCGTCCATGCGCGCGAAGTAATCCTCCGCCAGCTTGCGGGCGGTCAGCTCGCCCGAGGACTGCTTTTTCTGCAGGTCAGCGATCGTGGCCTCGGCATGTTCGAATTCCGGCACGGTCCAGTCTCCTCGTCCGCCTTCTCCCGCGGTCGTCCCCAGGGGCGCGTCGCTTCCCTGAGCCGACTGGCCGCAGCCATTGAGCAGCGTAGCGCCACCGGCGGCCAGCCCGGCCTGGAGGAATTCGCGTCGTTGCATGATCGACCCCTTGATGCTTGCCGCGGCGGTGTTGCGGTCGCCCTAGCATAGCGGGGATCCGCAGCACTGGCGCAGGCCGCTCAGCCGTCCGGCGACGACACCCGGCGGAAAGTCAGGTTGATGCGCTCACCGACCGGGCGGGTGACCTTCGGCACCGCATGCAGCCAGTGGTGCTGGGTAGCGCCTTGCATGAGCAGCAGGCTGCCATGCTCGAGGTCGAGTCCGAGGGTCTCGGCGCGCCGCTTGCGGTGCCGCATCCGGAAACGGCGGGTCGCGCCCAGCGACACGGAGGCAATGACCGGGCTGGCGCCCAGTTGCGGCTCATCGTCGGCATGCCAGCCCATGCCGTCGCGGCCGTCGCGATACAGGTTCAACAGCACGCTGTTGAACGAGTGACCGGACAGGGCCTCGACCCGCTCCCTGATGCGCTGTAGCGGCGGCGTCCAGGGTTGCGGGTGGTGCTCGACGCCGGAGTATGAGTACACGGCTCCGGCGTCGCCGTGCCAGGCAACCAGGCGCGGCACCAGCCGGCGCTGGCCGAACAGGACGATTTCCTCCTGCCGCCAGTCGACCTGCCCGCGCAGAAGCGCGAACAGATCGTCCGCCTCCTGCGGCCCGAGTGCGTTCGGAAAGTAACGCGCTTCGCCGTCAGTCAGGGCAAGCGCTTGGGGCGATACGGTCATTGATTCAGGAAGCGACGGCCGTGTGCATGTTGGCGCAATCAGTCGACCTGCACCGCCGTACCGCTGACGCTGACCATCAGCATGGTGCCGCCGACAGTCTCGTAGTCGACATCGACACCGATGACGGCGTTGGCGCCGAGCTTGCGGGCCTGTTCGATCATCTCCTCGACGGCCATGTTACGAGCGTCGCGCAGCACTTTTTCGTAGGCGCCGGCTCGTCCCCCGACGATGTCGCGGATGCCGGCGAAAACGTCCCGGAAGATGTTGGCGCCCAGGATCGACTCGCCGGTGACGAGACCCAGGTAGGTAGTGACCCTGCGGTCCTGCAGGGTGGCGGTGGTGGTTATCAGCACTTCAGTATCCTCGCGCCGGATCGACGACCGACAGCATTTTTTCACCGGCAACATAGCGCCCCAGGTTCTCGCGCGCTATCCGCCAGCGGTCCTGGTTGCCGAGGTCGGACCGGGCGGAGACGTGCGGCGTAATGATGACGTTGGGCAGCCGCCAGAGCGGATGATCGGCCGGCAGCGGTTCGGGATCGGTGACGTCGAGTCCGGCTCCGCCGACCTGGCCGGAACGCAGCGCATCGACCAGGGCGCTGGTGACGACGCTTTGCCCACGGCCCACGTTGATGAAATGAGCGCCGCGGCGCATGGACTTGAAGAAGTCCGCGTCGAACATGCCACGGGTCGCGTCGGTCAGCGGCGTGGTGTTGACCACGAAGTCGGCCTTGGTAGCAAACCCGGCCAGCTCTTCCGGCAAGCCGACGCGCGAAACATAGTCGGGTCCCGTGCGCCCGCTGGCGCGGATTGCGGTGACGTTCATGCCGAGCGCATGGGCGCGCCGTGCGACTTCCAGGCCGATGCCGCCGAGGCCGACGACCAGGACGGTCTTGCCCTCGATGCTCCACATGCGCTCGTCGGGCACCAGATCCCGGTCCCAGCGACCCTGCGACTGGGTCGTGATGTATTCCGGCAGGCCGCGACCGAGGGCCAGCATCATCGCCAGCACGTGCTCCGACATGACCGGTCCGGCGATGCGCTGCATGTTGGTCAGCAGGATGTCGCGCTCGCGCAGGGCGGGCACGGCAACGCAGCGTTCCGCGCCGGCGGAGAGAATCTGCACCCAGGCGATGCGTGCTCCGGCGGC
>JAHEAZ010000019.1 GCA_024642505.1 Gammaproteobacteria bacterium | reverse complement strand
GAAGGGCCGTCGAAGACTACGACGTTGATAGGCTGGGTGTGTACGCACAGTAATGTGTTTAGCTAACCAGTACTAATTGCCCGTGAGGCTTGACCATATAACACCCAAGGAGCCTGAGGCTCCGTGAGTGCGACACATACGTGTTTCCACATTCCAGACATGCCTGCGCGGCGACAGCGATCTGCGGCGCGGGCGAAAGTTTTGCCTGGCGGTTATAGCGAGCGGGAACCACCCGATCCCATTCCGAACTCGGAAGTGAAAACGCCCTGCGCCGATGGTAGTGTGGCCGCATAGCCATGTGAGAGTAGGTCACTGCCAGGCTTCCAAATCGAGCCCCCCGGTCGAAAGGCCGGGGGGCTCTTCTTTTTGGTCCGCGGTGACGGCTGGGGTCGGCGCTTCAGCCGCCGAACATGCGCGCGGCGATGGCGGCGAAGCGCGGGTCGCCGCGGACCGGGTCGAGCGCCGGCTCGACGTTCACGTACGCGCCCATCTGCGAATGGTCCGCGACGGCCCACTCGAGGGCGTCGAGCGTCGCCTCCGCGTCGCCAATCTCGAGCCGCAGCAGCGCGAGGTCGAAGCCGACCCCGAAGCCCCGCTCCCTGAGCCGTTCGAGCTTCCCCGCCTCCTCCAGGGCCTCGGCCTGCCTCCCGACCTGCGCGAGCGCCCTGCCCAGGTTGGAGTACGCGCCGGGCGCGGGATCATTGCGGCCATCGAGCAGCGCGAGTGCTTCTGCGCCGCGATCCTGCGCCAGCAGCACCCGTGCCAGGAACTGGCGTGGCAGCGGCGCATCGGGCGCGGTGCGCGCGACGCTTTCCAGATGGCGCTCAGCCTCGACGTAGTCCCGCGCGAAGTACGCGACTAGTCCGCCGATCGAACGGTAGACCAGCGAGGCCGGCTCGATCTGCTGCGCCCGCACGATGGACGCGCGCGCCCGTGCCGCCTCGCCGCCCATGGTGAGGCTGAGCGCCAGGTAGGCATGGGCCAGCGCCAGGTCCGGTCGCAGCTGGATCGCGCGCCGATAGTAGTCGCGACCCCCATCCAGGTCACGGTCGAACTGCGTCACCACCTGCCCGATTGCGGTGAGGCCTTCGGGCAAGCGCGGATCAGCCGCCAACGCACGGCGCGCCGCATCGCGTGCCTGCGCCAGTGCCTCCGCCGGTGGCTCGATACCGAACACCGCCATCATGGCCCAGGCCTCCGACAGGCCGGCCGATGCCAGCGCGAAGCGCGGGTCGACCCGCTCGGCTGCCGCGAAGTACTCGATGGCCTTGCGAACCGACGCCTCGTTGCGACGTGCCACGTGGTAGCGGCCGTTGGCGTACAGCTGCCAGGCCTCAACATCCACCGTGTGGTGCTGCAGGCTGCGCTGCCGCACCTCCACCGGCAGGTTCGGCACCAACTCGTTCATCAGCTGGCTGGCCAGCGAGTCCTGCACGGCGAAGAAATCGTCTAGCCGTTCCGTGAAGTCCCCGGCCCAGAGCGGCTTGCCGCTGCGCACGTCGATCAGTCGCGCGGTCAGCCGGATGCGCCCGTCGCGCATTTGCACGTGTCCATCCAGCACGGCCTCCACACCCAGGTCCCGGGCGTAAGCGAGCGGGTCCCGGTCGGACGTGTTACTCGCGATCACCGAGCTTAGCGGGGTGACGGATAGCGCCGGGACGGTGCTGAGCCGGTTGATCAGCAGGTCGGCGATCCCGATCTCGATCGCCGCATCGCCATGGTCGTCGGTCAACGGGCGAAAGGGGAGCACTGCCAGCGAACGCGGGCGCGACGGGTCCGTTCCCCGTGTGCGCTTCCATCCGTACACGCCCGCCGCGATCGCGGCAGTGCCGGCGCCGAGTGCCACCAGCAGTCGCCGCCGGTTCACGCTGGGCGTCCCGAACTCCGCGACCTGCGAGTCCTCCGGTTGGGGCGTCGGCCCAGCGAGGCCAGGTTCTTCTACGCCGATCGCCTGTCCGGCGGCTGGTTCGAGGGCTGACAGGGCTGGCGCCTCGCCCAGCTCGTCGGCCGTGACGGACCGGGTTGCCTCCTTCGCCGATGTCTCGCCGACGAACTGGTAGCCACGCCCGGCGACCGTCAGGATGAAGCGCGGGCTGTCACGGCTGTCCCCGAGGGCTCGGCGCGCGCTGGAGACGGCCTGGGTGAGGTTGTTTTCCTCGACCACCGTCCGTGGCCAGACCGCCTTCATGAGCTCGTCCTTGCCGACCACGCGGGCGCGGTTCTTCACTAGGTAGAGTAGAGCGTCGTAGCCACGACTCGAAATCGCGCAAAGGCTGCCGTTGGGGCCGGTCAACCGGCGCCGCAGCGTGTCGAGTTCGAAGCCCGCGAAGCGGTAAATGGCCGGCCCTTGCATCCGATGGAAGCCCCCCGCGGTGCGGTCCATCACGCCGGCGCCCGGCGCGGATTGACCCGCTGGCATGATGCTAGAGTGATGCACCCCGGCGTTCAACGAGTACGTTTCGGGGGCAGGGGGTTTGCTTGACCGCGGAAGTGTGCGTCTGTTTCCACGGGCGGTTCGCGCTGCTTGCTTCATGGCCGCTCGCGACCATGCCGATGCTGGGCCATGCCGGCGCGGACCCAGCGCCGCTGGAGCCGGTGACCGTGACCGGCACCCGGCTGGCAGTACCGGAAGCCCTGTCCGGACGTGCCGTCATCCTCGTATCGACGCAGGAAGTGTCCCGGGCCGCGGCCGTCTCGATCGAGCAGACCCTGTCCCGCCTGCCGCAGTTCGTTCCCGTGGCGGGCTCGACCTCGAACCTCCCGGGCAATGACGGGCAGGCCAACCTGTCGCTGCGCGGGATCGGCGCGGCGCAGACGCTGGTGCTGCTCGACGGTCGCCGCCTGACGCCGGCGGATGGCCGGGGGGTGGTCGACGTCAACGTGATTCCGGCAGTACTCCTGGCCGGGGTAGAGGTCGTCACCGGCGGTGCATCCGCCGTGTACGGTTCCGACGCAGTGGCCGGCGTCGTGAACCTGCTGCTTCGGCCCTCTTTCGAGGGCGTCGAGGCGCAAGGCAGCTGGTCACGGACAGATCGGGGCGACGGCGAGCAGTACTCGGCCGACCTGACGGGCGGTACCGCCTTCGCTTCGGGCCGCGGTTCGGTGATGGCCAGCCTGGGTTACGCGAGACGCGGACTCCTTTACCAGGATGACCGCGGGTGGTCGCGGCAACCGTTGCGGTACTACGCGGACGAGTCAGTCGGCGTCGGTCCGGGAAGGGCCTTCCTCGACTACGGCACCGGCATCAACGCGGAGGGCGTCAATGTCGTCTTCTCCGACAGGACCGTGTTCGACGAGGTCTTTGCCGGATACGGTTTCGCGCCAGGCACCGTTCCCTATCAGGCAGGGATCGGGGTGAACCCCGACGGCTCGCTCTACACGATCGGCGACCAGGTCAACACGGGCACCGTCGTGAACTACCAGGGTGCGACCGACGCGCCCGGCTACAACGACCGCATCGTCACCACCAACCTCTCGTCGGAAACCGCGTTGCAGCTGCCGCTCGAGCGCAAGTCAGCGTTTATCCGCGGCACACTGGATCTCAACGAAACGACCCGGCTATTGCTGCAGGGAATCTACGCCGACTACTCCGTTGCACAGGTCCTGGGGCCACCCGACTCCGGTATCCTGCTGGCACCGCCCACCAATCCCTACCTCCCGGCGGACCTGGGGCGGCTGCTGGCTTCCAGGACCAATGCGCAGGCACCGTTCAGGTTGCTCAAGCTTTTGCAGGACCTGCCGAGCCGGATAGCCACCCACCAGCGCGACCTGGTGCAGGTCACCGCCGGCATCGAAGGCCTGTTGGCGCGTGAGTGGACTTGGCAGGGATACGTCCAGTGGGGCCGCAACCGGCGGGCCGAGAGCCTCACCGGCAATGCGCTGACCGGGGATATCGAGTCGCTGCTGAACGAGCCCGATGGCGGCCTGTCGCGTTGCGGGGAGTTCAACCTGTTTGGCGTGCACCCAATAGCCCCGGCCTGCGCGAGGGCCATCACCGCCGACGCAAGCAATCGCATGGAAGCGAGCCAGGTCGTCGCGGAGGCGGTGATCCGCGGCCCGTTGGCAGCACTGCGGGCCGGCGACCTGCTCGCCGCCGCCGGAGTCTTCTACAAGCGGGACGAGTTCTCGTTCCGGGCCGATCCGCTGGCTGCCGGACAACTGCCGGCCGTCCCCGGCATCATCGGCCCGCGCCCGGTCCTCGCCGGTTTCCCGGTCGCCCCAAGCCGCGACGGCAGCGAGTCTAACGCCGACGTGTTCGTCGAGCTGCACCTGCCATTGTGGCGGGCCGGCGATGGCAGCGAGCGTCTCCACGCCAGCCTGGGCTACAGGCGGGCCGACTACCGTCGTGCCGGCGGTTTCGACTCGTACAAGGCGGAGCTGCTGTTTCGCCCGGCGACCAGCTGGAGGCTGCGCAGCTCGTACCAGCGTGCGCTGCGGGCGCCGAGCGTCGACGAACTATTTTTCCCTCAGCTGCAGGGCCAGTTGTATCTCACACCGCCCGATCCCTGCAGCGTTTCCAGTTCCCAGCGACAGGGTCCCGATGGCACGGCGGTGCGCGACCTGTGCCTGGCCCAGGGCATGCCCGAGGCACTGATCGACCGCTACGAATATCCGCTGGCCCGGGTGGAAGGAGTGACCGGCGGCAACCCCGACCTGTCGGCGGAGCACTCGGCGTCCATGACGGCCGGGATCGAGTATTCGGCGAACGCGCTGGCCGGCGCAGAGTTGACCCTCGCACTCGACTGGTACCGGATCGAACTGGCCGACGCGATCGGTCGGTGGGAGACCGACACCGTGATCCACCGGTGCTTCGACCCGGCCTACAACCCGGCCCATTTAGCGGACAACGCCTACTGCAGCTACTTCGAGCGCAGCCCGAGCGACGGAACGATCTTTTCCCATGAAATAGACCGCAACTCTGGCGGTATCGACACGCGTGGCATCGACCTGCGCGTGGCATGGCGCCAGGAACTGGGACTGGGCTGGGCCGGGGTGGACGCATACGTCGGCTACGTCGACGAATGGACCCTGCGTGAACCGCATGGCGGCGCGGTGCAGCTGGCAGGGACGATCGGGGCCCGGGCCTTCGGCGGGTCGCTGCCGCGCTGGAAGTCCCTGCTGACGGCGGACTACGCATGGCGCGACTGGCGGGTGTTCGCTGCTTTCACACACCTCGACGGCATGCGTGACGCCCTCTATCGAGAATTGAAGGTGTCTTCCGTGTCCTATCTGGGTGCCGGGGTGGCGCTGGGCCTTCACGTCACCGCACTGCCCGACGCGACGCTGGAAGCGGGCGTCGAAAATCTCACTGACACGGCGCCACCCTTGTTTCCAAGCTACCCGCAGGCCAATACCGATCCGTCACAATATGACGTACTGGGTCGACGCTACTGGCTGTCGCTGAGGTGCCGGTTCTGAACTCGATGAAGCCCTTTCGCAGCATCCGCCTTGCCGCCGTCAGCCTTGCCCTGATGTTGGTCGTCCAGGCGGCACGTACAGCCGACGTTGAAGTGAGCACGGCCGCCGGACTGTATGCGGCGCTTGATGCGGCGCGACCCGGAACCCGCATACATCTGGTCGCGGGCCACTACGAACTCGACCGTTCCCTGAAGGTGCCCGATGGCGTCACGCTCTCCGGCAGCGGCAGCATGGAACTCGATGCCGAGGGTCGGGCGGCGGGAATGGTCCCGGCCGGTGCCACGACGCTCAGCGCGCACGGCGCGTGGTCAGGCAACGTGATTGAATTGGGACACCGGGCATCGCTGCAGGGACTGAGTGTCGTCGATGCACCGGAGGAAGCCGCTGCCCCGAACGACGAGGCTCCCCTGCGCAATCTTGTGGTCGTGGCCTCGCGGCGTCCCGGCGACGTCGTCGAAGCGTCGATCCGCGATTGCGAGCTGTCGACCGGACAGTCGTTCGGTTTCGGCCGGGCGGGCCCATCCGGCCGCGCCATCGGGGTCTGGACGCGTAACCTGAGCGACGGTGGATCCATGGATGCAGAGGCGCAGGTGCGCCTGAACCTGGAGCGCTCGGTAGTGCGCGCCCCGAACAGCAATTCGATGTTCGCGATCAACTTTGCCGCAAGTGGCCGGGTGGAGGTGACGATCTGCGGCAGCCTGTTGCAGGGTCAACTGAGCGCAGCAGGCGGCGCGAGTCGCCCGGACCCGGTGACCCACGCCAGCACGTCGATCCGTTCACACAACACCCTGTACGCGGCGGCGGATGGGCCCGGCCGCGTCGGCTGGCACCTGTTCGGAGGGAGCGGCGTCCCACACCCGGACCTCGGCCCAGGCGTACCGCCGGGCGCCGACGACAACCTGGCGCTGTTTTCTTCGCGCGGGGATCGCATCGAAGGTTACCGCACGGGCATCCTGGCGGCGGCGGGCCGGCGGATCGGCAACCTGTCGGGACCGAGTTCGGGCAATCGTCTGGAACTCGACCTGCGCGATCTCAGGATTCGCAGTGAAGGCCAGGGGGCTGCCGACCTGCGCCTGTTCGGGGCGCTGGCGGAGGCAATCCCCGGCGGCACCGAGACGCTGCCGCCGGGCGAACGCAACATCCTCACGCTCAGCCTGCAGGGCGGAAACGGCAGCGGCCTGCGTGCCAACCGTTACGCCCATGTCGACGGCCCCGAGCCGGGTGCCTCGGGCGTGGCCGGCAATCTGCTGCGCATCGAAGGCTCGGCAATCCTGTTCCAGCAGTCCAATCAGGGATTTGAGCCGGCTCCGGCCGGCGAATTCTTCGAAATCGGCCCCTAGTTGACAACGACCCCAGCCACCGGACCGCCTCCGGCGCGGCGTTTCAGGACTATTCAGGTCCTTTCAAGACTCTTCACGCCGGTCCTGCCACGGTGAACCCCGGATCGGGAGGCCATGGGCGCCGCCCGGCCACACCAGGGGGAGTGCACGACCGTGATGTATTCGAACAGGGCGAAAAAGCTGGATCGCGAGTGGCGAAGACTCGCCATCATGACGATCGTCACCGGGATGGCTGTTGGCTTGGCCGGATGTGGGAGCGGCGGCGGCTCCGCGCCGTCCGCAGGAGAGCGATCCGATCCTCCCGGCGGTACGGGCACTGTCAAGGTGAAGGTCACCGACGTGTTCGGTGACCCGGTTGCCGGCGCCTCGGTGTCGTGGATCGGTCGCGCCACGACGGTCGAACTGCGCTCCGGCTCCGACGGAGTAGTGCAGTTTGACGACGTTCCAGCGGGTTCGGCCGGACTGTGCGCCAGCCAGCCGGTTCGTGGCAACGACGGGTGCGGTAATATCATCGTCGAGGCCGACAGGGTTCTCGACTTGTCGCGAAAGCTCGAGCCGCGGACCGCGCCAGTCGCCGCAGTGTTGTCCGCGACCGTGAACCCCGGCGGTATCAGTGTGGACGGCCGCTACCTCGACGTCACGATACGGGTTGCCGTAACCGACCCCCCCGCCGGCTCGTCATGGTTCGATGATGGAGCATCGACTTCGTACCGTACCGTGGTTGCCGATTGCATCGCGCGCACCGGCGACGAGCTGGCCCAGCTGGGTCCGAGGTGCATTCGCGCCGCCGAAGGCAGCGACATCTCCTATTCCTTCGCGGGCCTCAACGACCTTGGCGTGGTCGAGGCCATCCAGGGTGAACCGCGGCGCTGGGCGGTCGGCCTGCTGATCGACCAGAGCGATGCAGGTCTCTCGCCAGACTGGGCCCCGAACGAGCCCCGCCTGTTCGCTTCCAAGGTCTTTGCCGACGCACTGTTGCCCGACACCCGACTCGCACTGGCCGCGTTTGCCAGCGACGATCCCTCGGGCAGCCTGTCGCGACTGCCGCAGCTACCGGTGACATTCTTCCCGGTCGAGTCTCCGGAATTCGTGACCAGCCGGCCCGAGGCATTCGAGGTGCTGCAGGACCTGTCCGATCTCGTAGGAGGCGGGGCGCCGTTGTATGACGCCATCATTGCCGGCGTGGACTTCATGGCGACCCAAGCGCCGGCTGACCTGCAGCGCGCGCTAGTGATTCTCGCGGACGGATCGGATTCCACCTGCGGGACGCCGGCGCAATGTGCGGAGCAGCGGCGGGTGATAGTCCGCCACGCACGCGAAGCTGGCGTCCAGCTCTTCCTCGTGGGCGATTGCTTTGACTCCACATGGAATTATTGCCAGGATTTTCGCGCCAGGGATCCCTTGCGGCTCCTGGCACTCGAGGGCCGGATTCCACTCGTGGTCGGCCCGGAATACCGGACGTTCACTGCGCCGCTTGGGCTGGCTCGCCAGTGGCTGTCGGGTTCGATGCTGGTGCAGGACATCAGCGTTCGCCTGACCAGTGACACCCCCGGTGCCTTCGCCCCGGGTGCCGTCGTAACCGGGGACTTGGCGGGTGCCAATCCGTCTCAGTGCCCATTCGGTTGCTGGATCTATGTATTGCCGTTCAGCGTTCAGGTGCCGGATTAGGCAGTCGCAGGCCTGGCTGCAGGTAATTTCAGTTCCTTTCAGGGTCTTTGAGGTTTCGGCAAGGATCGCATCGGACCAGATGGGCACCATTTCCCGCGAAGGGTCGGCAATCCCGCCGTCCCAGCGGAGGAAACGACGATGAACATGGGCAACGGCCTCAAGGCAGTGGCACTGGCGGCGGCGATGAGCATGGCGGCCGGCACCGCCGTAGCGGACGAAGGAAAGGGGAACAGCTGGAAGGCGCCGGAGACGCTGGTCGGGGCATGGCGCGTCACGATCACACCGTATAACTGTGCGACGGGAGACGAGTTTCCCCAGTTCTCCTTCAAGTCGTTCCTGACGTTTGCTGAAGGCGGGACGATGCTCGAGACGAACTCCAACCCGAACTTCCAGCCGGGCCAGCGCAGCGTCGGCCACGGCTACTGGGAGCGAACCGGTCCGAACTACTACCACGCGGTCGTCGAGGCCTTCGTCCAGTTCACCGTGAACCCGCCCCCGCCGCCGCCCACGCCACCCTACCAGCGTGGAAGCCAGCGCTTGGAGCAGGGCATCCAGATGGTTGATCGCGACCGGTGGGCCAGCATGGCCAACGTCACTTTCTTCGACCCGAGTGGCACGGTGCTCTCCACCGGCTGCGCCAAGGCGGCCGCGATACGGATGCGGTAGACCGCGTAGATGCCGGCCCGGCGCTGTGGCGCCGGGCCGGCTTTCATCCCCGGTGCGAGGATCCAGATGCCAACCTGCTCCCGGTGTCATCCTTGCCTGCCGGTCGTTCCGCTCGATCGTCGTGACAGCCCCTGCAAATTGGTAATCGAGGGTGGCACCGCTAAGATGTCGCCCGTCAACGGAGGGGACGCATGGGCCGATACCGCGGATTGCCGGAGCAGGCTGAGTCGGGTGGGCAACGCCTCGGCGTGCTGTTGGTGAACCTCGGCACGCCCGAGGCGCCGACCTACGGCCCGGTGCGCCGCTACCTGGGCCAGTTCCTGCGCGACCGGCGCGTGATCGAACTGTGCCCCTATGCCTGGTGGCCCATCCTCTACGGGCCGATCCTCACCTTCCGCCCGCGCAAGTCGGCCGCGGCCTACCAGAAGATCTGGCTCGAGGACGGCTCGCCGCTGCTGCGCTACTCGGAGCGCCTCACCGCCAAGCTGGAGCGCGAGATCCATGCGCGGCTGGGTCACGACGTCCGCGTCGGCCTGGCGATGACCTACGGCCAGCCATCCGTGAAGGACGTCCTCGAGGGGTACTTCCGCGACGGGGTCACGCACCTGCTGGTGCTGCCGATGTACCCGCAGTACTCGGGGACGACGACCGGTGCCGTGTTCGACGCCGTCGCGCGCGTGCTGATGCGCCGGCGCGCGGTGCCTGAGTTGCGCTTCATCCGCGACTATCACGATGACGGCGCCTACGTAGACGCCCTCGCGGCGCGCATCGAGCGTTCCTGGGCGGAGGCCGACCGGCGCTCGCACCTGCTGCTGTCCTACCACGGCATCCCGGTGAAGTACGTGCAGAAGGGCGACCCGTACCGGGCGCAGGCGACGCGCATGTCCGGCCTGATCGCGGAGCGCCTCGGGCTCGGGCCGCAGGACTGGTCCATGAGCTTCCAGTCACGCTTCGGTCCGACCGAATGGCTGCAGCCCTACACCGACCAGCGTCTGCAGGAACTGCTCGCACAGGGAGTGCGCGATGTCACCGTTGCCTCGCCGGCCTTCAGCGTGGATTGCCTCGAGACGCTCGAGGAGCTGGGCGTCGAATACCGCCACCAGTACCTGGAAGCCGGCGGCAACAGCTTTACGCTCGTGCCCGCGCTGAACGACGACGACGTCCATGCGGAAGCACTGGCCGCCATCGTGACACGCAACCTGCAGGGCTGGCCGGGCGTGCCGGCGCGAAACTAGAGCTGCGCCTCGACAGGCAGGATCCGCGCCAGCCAGGCCTGGAAGCGTCGTCCCATGGACGCCATCGGTTCCCGGTCATACTCCGTGCTGCCGTCCGACCAGTGCAGGTCGCCATTCAACAGGCTGACCTGCCAGGCTTTCGAGCCGGCCGTCTTCTCATGAAAAATCGCCTCGAGCTGCGCGGTCAGGGCTTCGTTCCAGACCAGCACGCCCTGCTCGGTGTTCAGTGATACGGAGCGCGGGTCGAGGTTGAAGCTGCCGACGAAGAGCATCCGTCCATCCAGGGTCAGCGCCTTCGTGTGCAGGCTCGCACCACTCGAACCGAACAGGCTCGACTCTGCATCGGTATTGCGCTCCGGTTTCAGTTCCCACAGGCCGACACCGCCCGCCAGCAGTTGCCTGCGGTAGCGGGAATAACCGCCGTGCACGGCCGCTACGTCGTTGGCGGCAAGCGAGTTCGTCAGGATAGAGATCCGCCGGCCGGAGCGCACGGCATCGACGAGCTCGGCCGTGCCGGCCTTGCCGGGCACGAAGTAGGGGGAAATGAAGGTCATTTCCCGCTGGAAATTCCGGGTTGCTGAACGCAGCATGGCGGCTACCTCGGAACGCTCGGGCCCCGCTTCAATCAGCGCCTTGAGCGGGTCGTCGGCCACGAAACGGTATTCACCGGACCAGGTTGCCGGCCAGTCGCCGGTCAGCATCCGCTGTACGGCGTCGTCCCGCCGGAGCAGTTCGGCATAGCGGCTATGGGACGCCTCCTCGATCGCGGGCGCCAGCCGCTCGCGCAGGATCGCCAGCGCCGCGGGCGTGACGGCTTCCGGACTCAGCGCCGAAATCGGGTAGACGGCGGTGGAGTTCCAGTACCGGTCGAAGGATGCGGAAACGTCGCGGACGACGGGCCCGATCATGGCAAAGTCGAGGTCCACGAAGTTGACCTCGTCGCTGGCGCCGAAGTACTCGTCACCCAGGTTCCTGCCACCGACCACGGCGATGCGGTTGTCGGCGATCCAGCTCTTGTTGTGCATCCGATGGTTCAGGCGGCCGAACCCGCCCAGGAACTCGAACGCCATCGACAGCGAGCCGGCACGCGAGGCCAGCGGGTTGAACAACCTGACCGCAATGTTCGGGTGGGCAGCGAGCGCGGCGAGCGCATAGTTCTTGGCGCGCGCGTCCATGTCGTCGAGCAGCAGCCGTACCTTCACGCCCCGATCGGCAGCATCGAGTACCGCGTGGGCGAGAAACCGGCCGGTGAGGTCCTCATGCCAGATGTAGGTCTGCACGTCGAGGCTGCGGCCGGCCAGTTTGGCGCTGTGGGCGCGCACGGCGAAAGCCTCGGGTCCGTCGCTTAGCAGCCTGAACCCCGCAGATCCTGGGTTGCGGGCCTCGACCGGGGCAATGCGCGCATCGAGCTGACTACCCTGCGCAGCAGGAATGGCCGGCTCAGGCGGCAAATCGGGCCTCTCAGGCAGCTGCGCGCAGGCCGCAAGCAGCAACAACATCGCTGGCAGCAGGACACGGAAAGCCCTCGTCATCAGCATGCTCCTGATGCCGACCGGATCGAAGCCAATCGGAACCTTAGCATGGGCTCGCCGCGCGATCGGTCAGCCGCCTTAGCCAGACCGTGCCTCCGCGCCGACGCGCACCGGGCGCGACGGCGGGTTGGTCGCCGCGGCGTAGTAGGGCTGCATCTTTGGCGCCAGCTGCGCCAGCTTCTGCTGCCGTTGTTCCGGGCCCGGGTGTGTGCTGAGAAAGGCCGGCGGTGCGCTGCCGCCCACGGCGCCCATCTTTTGCCACAGCGTTGCGGCGGCGCGCGGGTCGTAGCCGGCCTTTGCGGCCAGCTCGATGCCGATGCGATCAGCCTCCGCCTCCGCGGCGCGGCTGTTGGGCAGACTGACCGCCAGCGCCGCAGCTGCGGCCGCCATGGCCATGGTCTGGCCCGGCTTGTCGGAGGCGATGCCGGCCGCCACGACGCCGAGCTGCGAGGCCATGGATACGGACATCTTCTCCGCCGTATGGTTGGCCAGGGCGTGGCCGATCTCGTGGCCCATCACCTGTGCCAGCTCGTCGTCGGTCGGGTCGACCTTCAGTATCAGGCCGGTGTACACGGCCATCCGGCCGCCGGCCATGCACCACGCGTTGACCGTCTTGGGCTCGTCGATGACCTCGACGCTCCAGTCCCAGCGCGCGGAGGCGGGACGCATGATCACGGCCTGCGCGACCAGCCTCTCGGTGATGCGCTCGACACGGTCGAGCAACCGCGGGTCTGTGACCAGCTTGCCTTCGGCCTTGAGCTTGCTCATGTCCTGGACGTAGGCCTGCTTCGATGCACTGATGGCCTGGTCCTCGGAGACCAGCATCAACTGCCGTCGGCCAGTCGGGCTGGTTGCGCAGGCGACCATGACGACCGCGGTGATGACGAGCATGGTGATCTTGCGAAGCATCCTGCCTCCAGGGAGTTTTCTGAAACCGCGAATATAGCGGATCGTCGGGACTCACGAGTGGTGAGCGACGACGCTAGGGAGCGCAACCTAAATCTGGACATCGGCGTGGAAATCCCCGGCCGGGGTTGCTTTTGGGTTCCCGCGCACCAAAGCTTGAACTACAGGTCATGTGGCTGCAACGCGTCGCTCCTGGTTGTCGTCGCCGCATCACCTGAATGGAGGCGCATGCGCTTCGACTACGTCATCGTCGGCGGCGGTTCTGCCGGCTGTGTGCTGGCCAATCGCCTGAGCGCAGATCCTGCGCTGACGGTCTGCCTGCTGGAGGCGGGACCCGCCGACAACTCGCCGTTGATCCATATCCCGGCCGGCGTGCTGGGAATCGTCCCCACCAGGCACGTCAATTGGGCCTACGAAACGGTGCCGCAGCCGGGACTCAGTGGGCGGCGAGGCTATCAACCGCGGGGGCGCACGCTCGGTGGGTCGAGTTCCATCAACGCCATGATTTACGTCCGCGGGCACCGCGCGGACTACGACGACTGGGCGGCGCTCGGCAATGACGGCTGGGCCTACGCCGACGTGCTGCCGTACTTCATTCGCTCGGAAGACCAGGCACGCGGCGCGGACAAATTCCATGGCGTTGGCGGTGAACTCACCGTGTCGGACCTGGTCGAGCCCGTGCCTGCATCGCGCGCCTTCGTCGATTCGGCGCGTCGGCAAGGTATCGTGGAGAACCGCGACTTCAACGGTGCGAGCCAGGAGGGTGCCGGCCTGTACCAGGTGACCCAGCGCATGGGCCGCCGCTGCAGCAGCGCGGTCGCTTTCCTGCGCCCGGCTTCGGGCCGGCCGAACCTGGTGGTACTGACGCACAGCCGGGCCGAGGCGGTGGTCGTTTCCGATGGCCGCGCGGCAGGCGTGCAAGCACGCGTTCGCGGACGAACGGAGACCATCGAGGCTACTCGTGAAGTGGTCCTGTGTGCAGGGAGCTTTGGATCACCGCAGCTACTGTTGCTATCGGGAATCGGTCCCATCGATGAGTTGGAGCGTCACAGCCTGCCCACGCGCCATGAGTTGCCCGGCGTCGGGTCAGGGCTGGTCGATCACGTCGACCTGGCGCTCTGCTATCGCTCGCCAAGCAGGGACCTGTTTGGCATCACGGTCCGCGCGGGCCTCAAGGGCATGAAGGGGCTGTGGGAGTTCTATCGTCACGGTCGCGGCATGCTGACCACCAATTTCGCGGAAGCAGGGGCATTCATCCGCTCGCGCGCAGGACTCGACCGGCCGGACCTCCAGCTGCACTTCGTCAACGGGCTGGTAGACGACCATGCGCGCAACCTGCACTACGGTTACGGCATGAGCTGTCATGTCTGCGTCCTGCGGCCGAAAAGCCGCGGAAGCGTCCGGCTGGCTTCGCGCGACCCGTCCGCCGCGCCACTCATCGACCCGAACTTCCTGGCCGACGACGACGACGTTCAGGAGCTGCTCGCCGGCGTCAAGGTCGCACGCAACATCATGGACAGCGACCCGCTGGTGACGCACCGCGATGGCGAGATGTACACCGGCGAGGCGCGATCGGACGACGAGATCGTCGACTGGATGCGCCGGCGCGGCGACACGATCTATCACCCGGTCGGCACGTGTCGCATGGGCGTCGACGACATGGCGGTGGTCGACCCGCAGTTGCGGGTCCGCGGGCTGGAACGACTCCGCGTCGTAGATGCCTCGGTGATGCCGACCCTGATCGGCGGCAATACCAACGCCCCGACGATCATGATCGCGGAGAAGGCGGCCGACCTGATCCTGGCGGCGTAGGCGACGAGGGCGAGCAAGACGGGGCCTTCGGCCGCGGGGTCGTCGCCCGATTGGGGAAGGCTCTTGCTACCACCATCTTTTCAGCTACATACGGATGGTTTCTAAATCTTCCCTGATGATTTTGATGTTTTCCTACCACGGTGGTGCGCCAACCGGATCCCCAAATCGCGCTATCGGGCAGCAATCTGGTTTCTGCAACTGCGTAAATCGCAGTTGTCGCGGTACCTCAACGTTGCTGTAACATTCACGCGCGCAAATAGTGGTCCTGTCGCTATCCCACCACAGGTTCAGGGGAGAAACAAAAATGTCCGCCCGCCGTAACTCGACCCGGCTCGCCATGGCTGTGTCCTCGATTCTTGCTGCACCCGCGATCGCCACCGGCTTTGGCCTGGCAGCCGGATTTGCCATTGCTCCCGAGGCGCGCGCGCAGGAAACCTCCGCCCAGATCGGCGGTATCGTCGTCGACGCCAACGGCAGTGCCGTTGCCGGCGCCGAGGTCAGGGTCACGCATGTTCCATCGGGAACTTCGAGCAGTGCGATGACCAACGCCTCGGGCCAGTTTGTGGTGACCGGCCTGCGGGTCGGCGGCCCGTACTCGGTCACGGCTTCATCGCAGGGCAACCAGGGTGCCGCGGTCGAAAATGTGTACACCGAGCTTGGCCGGCGCGAGGCGCTGACACTGGCGCTGACGCCGATGACGCAGCTCACCGAAGTGCAGGTCACGGCGGCGAGCACGCAGGCGACCGCAATCGGTGTCGGCGCCGAGTTCAGCGCGGAGACCATCGCCAGCCAGGCCAGCATCAAGCGTGACCTCAAGGACACGCTGCAGATTGACCCGAAGGCCTGGGTCGACCCTACCAATTCCGATGCGCTGGAAGTGGCCGGTACCAACAGCAAGTACAACAGTATCACCGTCGATGGCGTGCGCCAGAGCGACGATTTCGGGATCAACAACAGCGGCTACCCTACGCTGCGCTCACCCGTCTCGCTCGACGCGGTCGAGGCCGTGGCACTGCTGTCGGCACCGTTCGACGTGCAGTATTCGAGCTTCCGCGGCTCGACCATCAACGTCGTGACCAAGTCGGGTACCAACGAGTTTTCGGGCTCGGCCTTCTACTACAAGTACGATGACAGCCTGGTCGGCGACAAGAGCCGGGACGACAAGCTGGACTTCCAGTTTGACAACGAAACTTACGGTGCCTCGCTTGGCGGCCCGATCATCAAGGACAGGCTGTTCTTCTTTGCTTCCTACGAGAAACTCGATCGGACGGCACCGCAGGACTACGGTCCGACCGGCTCGGGTGCGGCCATCGAGGTGCCCGGCATCAGCCAGGTCGAGTACGACCAGATCATCCAGATCACCCGCGACGTCTACAAGTATGAGCCGGGCACGACGCTGTCCAGCCTGCCCGAGACGGACGAGAAGATCCTCGCCAAGCTCGACTGGAACATTACTGACACCCAGCGCGCCTCGTTCTCCTATCAGAACACCGATGGCAACG
Organism: Gammaproteobacteria bacterium; assembly: GCA_024642505.1. Classification (GTDB taxonomy): domain Bacteria; phylum Pseudomonadota; class Gammaproteobacteria; order Steroidobacterales; family Steroidobacteraceae; genus SG8-30. The sequence continues at coordinate 26,977 of JAHEAZ010000019.1, read as the reverse complement.
TGGTGGTCCAGTCCAATAACAGCGCGGGGGGCCGCGACCTGTCGACGCCGTCTGACTGGTACAACCTTGGGATCAAACTCGAGTCCTACTCGCTGCAGGTGTTTTCCGACTGGTCGGACCTGTTTGCGACCGAGTTCAAGGCGTCCCGCAAGGAGGTCGTCACGACGCAGGAGTCGCTGTTCGGCACCGACTTCGCCAACTTCCGGGTGGAGACCGGCCAGCCTGGCGGTGGCGAGGTGTTCATCGGCGCTGACGTGTTCCGTCAGGCCAACGAGCTGTCAAACGACCTCGACCAGGTCAAGCTGAAGGGCAACTTCTTTCTCGGCGACCACACGCTGTCGGTGGGATACGAGCGGGACATGCTCGACATCTTCAACTTGTTCGTGCCGCGCAGTAAGGGCGAGTATTACTTTAGCAGTATCGCCAATTACCAGGCCGGCACCGCCAGACGGCTGGATTATTCGAACGCCTATACAAACGACGCCAATGATGGCGCCGCCAAGTTCGGCTACAACATTGACGCCGTGTATGTACAGGATACCTGGAGGGTCACGCCGGAATTCGAGTTGCAGGGGGGCGTGCGCTTCGAGAAGTTTTCCTCTGGCGACAAGCCGCTGCTCAATACCAACTTCGAGAGCCGCTACGGCTTCGACAATCAGGAGACGCTCGACGGTCGCGACCTGTTCATGCCACGGCTCGGGTTCAACTGGCAGCTGGACGACGCCACGCTGCTGCGCGGCGGTATCGGCCTGTTCGGCGGCGGCACCCCCAACGTGTGGGTGTCGAACAGCTACTCCAATGACGGCGTCACAGTCGTGCAGGCGTCCGGTGTCGGCGACGAGCTTCTGAACGTCGACGGATACAACATTCCACAGTCGGTTCAGGACAAGCTCTTGCCCGGTGACGGCGCGGTCAACGCGATCTTCCCGAACTTCGAGGTTCCCTCGCAGTGGCGCTACAACCTCGGGATCGAGCATTACTTCGCGGACGACTGGAAACTGACCATCGACCTGATGCACTCGGAGGTTGAGAAGGAGGTCGTGTGGCAGGATATCCGCCTTACACAGACCGGTACGGCGCCCGATGGCCGCCCGATCTACACGCAGAATGCCGACGGCCGCCCCAGCTTCGTCCAGGATCTCGTCCTCGGCAACACCAGCAAGGGCAAGTCAACTATCTTCACCATCGACCTGTCCAAGGCCTGGGTGACACAGGCGGGGCTGATCGACATGTATCTCGGCTACGGCCACCAGGACGTTGAGGATGTGAACCCGGGCCAGAGCTCGACGGCCTCGTCCAACTGGGACAAGCTTTCGACCGCGGATCCGAACAATCCGGTGCTCGCGACCTCGGACTACGAGATCGAACATCGTTTCACGCTGGCACTCAACTGGAAGAAAGCGTTCTTCAAGGACGCCTACACCAGCGCCGGACTGTTCGTCGATCGGCGCTCCGGCAGGCCGTATAGCTATACCTTCGCGAGGGGCGGTACCACGTTTGGCGACCCGCGGCAGAATTCCCGCGAGCGGCAGTTGTTCTACGTGCCGCTGGAGAACGATCCGCTGGTCACCTACTCCACGCCCGAATTTGGCGTGGCGGTCAACGACTTCATCAGCAGCTCGGGCCTCGATCGCTACCGCGGCCAGATCGCGCCGCGCAACGCTTTCAACAGCCCGTGGGTGACCACGGCCAACCTGAGGCTGGCGCAGGAGATTCCGCTCGGCGTGAAGGACTTACGCGCCGTGCTGACGCTCGATATCGAGAACCTGGCCAACCTGATCAACAGCGATTGGGGCCGGCTGTCGCAGGTCAGCTTCCACTACTATGCGCCTGTGTTGGTGGCCAACATTGACACGGCCACCAACCAGTATGTCTATTCACCGATCAATACCGACGAAGGGGTGCCACAAAAGGCCTTCTACTCACTCTCGGCCCTGCCGTCGGTCTGGCGCGTCCAGATGGGCTTCCGGATCGAGTTCTGATTCGATTGTCCGAAGGCTGACCAGGGCGCGGCGGGGATCCGCCGCGCCCTTTCTTCTTGGCTCCGGCAGCGTCCTGTCCAGGTGATTGGCCGTACAGTTCCTTTACACCCGGTCCGCGAGGATCCTGGAGCGGGTTGTTATACTCCACGCGATCTCCCGGGCCCGTTCGCCTGAATCCGCGGCCTGATCCGCATCGAAAGGAATGTTGGAACTCGACATGTCCGAGTCCCTGATGACACGAATCGCGCGCGGCGAGAATGCCGCGGTAGTCGAGGTGATGGAGCAATACGGCTCCCTCGTCTGGGCTATCGCCCGCCGGCTGACGCGCAACCCCTCGGATGCGGAAGACGCAGTGCAGGAGATCTTCACCGACGTTTGGCGCAGTGCGCACCGCTTCAATCCGGCCGCCGGATCGGAGAAGGTGTTCATTACCACCATTGCGCGCCGCAGACTGATTGACCGCATGCGCCGTCTGGCCAACCGGATCCAGACTGATTCGTCGGATGTGCTCGACGAGCTGGGCTTCCATACGCCGGATACCGCGGGCGAGATCAGCGTCGAAGCGGAGCGGGCGGCGCAGGTGGTGGCCACCTTGCGACCCGAGCAGCGCAAGGTCATCGAACTCGGCCTCCTGCAGGGCCTGTCCCACTCCGACATCGCCAGCGTCACCGGCATGCCGCTCGGTACCGTCAAGACCTTCATGCGCCGCGGTCTGATCGCAGTCCGGGAGAAGCTCGGAGTCGGTCCGGGGCAGGCGGGGGAGGCGGAGGCATGAGCACTTCGTTCCTGGCAGACAACGACCTGGCCGACCTGCTGGTGCAGCTCGAGACGCATGGGCTGACCGCTGCTGAGGCACGCGAACTCGACGTGTTGCTGGCGGCTGCGCCGGGAGCTGACCGGGACGCGCTGGCGCCGGCGGCCGCAGCGCTGACCCTGGCGGCGAGGCTGCCGTCGGAGCCGATGCCCGGGGCACTCAGGGCACGGCTGATTGCCGAGGGCCGTGTAGCCGTCGAACAGGCTGCGGCCGGGAAGGTCGTGCCGCTGCCCGTGACGGTCCCGCCGACCCGGCCGGCCGTATCGTCGCTCGGCTGGTATGCCGCAGCCGCCTCGCTGCTGCTCGCGGTCGCCGCATGGTGGCCGAGACTGGCCGAGCGGGAAGCGGTGGTTGCGGTGTCACAGCCGCCGCCGACGCTGGCCGCGCAGCGTGCTGAATTGGTAGCCTCGGTGCCTGCAGCCGTCAGGGAACCGTGGTCGAGCACGGATGATCCTGCCTCCGCCAGCGTGGCGGGTGATGTCGTCTGGGATCCGGTGACGCAGACGGGCTACATGCGGTTTGTCGGACTGCCCGCCAATGACGCATCGGCCGAGCAGTACCAGTTGTGGATCTTTGACGGGACGCGCGATGACCGTTATCCGGTGGACGGAGGTGTCTTCGACATCCCGGCGGGGGCCACCGAAGTGGTGGTGCCGATCCACGCGCGCCTGCCAGTCCGCCAGGCCGCGTTGTTTGCGGTCACCGTAGAGCGGCCCGGCGGCGTGGTCGTCTCCTCGCGCGAGCGAATCGTCGCGCTCGCGCAGGTCGCTGCCGGCTGATCCGCGGTTGCTGACATGACAGCGGCAACGACTGCTCCGGGGGAGGGTAAATACCTGCCGTTGGCCCAGTGCGCGACGACGGTCCTGATGGTCCGCCCGGCTGCCTTCGGTGCCAATCCCGAGACGGCGGCAACCAATGCCTTCCAGTCGTCGCAAGTCGTCACCCCGGAAGAACAGGCGCAGGCCCTGCGGGAGTTTGACCAGCTCGCAGCGGGACTGGATCGCGCTGGGGTCGGGGTACTGGTGGTCCAGGATGATGCCCAGCCGCCGCGGCCCGACGCGGTTTTTCCCAACAACTGGCTGAGCCTGCACCACGACGGGACTGCGGTCCTGTACCCCATGCTCTCGCCGCTCAGGCGGAGGGAACGACGTCGTGACGTGCTCAAGGCGATTGAGGAGCGCGGCTTCGGCGTTCGCCGCGTTCTCGACCTGAGCGGATGGGAGTCGAGCGACGTGTTCCTGGAAGGAACCGGCAGCATCGTGTTTGACCATCGCGATCGTGTCGCCTATGCCTGCCTGTCGCCCCGGACCAATCCGCGACCGCTGGACCAGCTGGTAGGCGAGCTGGGCTACCAGCCTTTCACCTTTCGTGCGATCGGGCCGGCTGGCGAGGACGTCTACCACAGCAACGTCCTGATGTGCGTGGGCGAGACCTTTGCGGCGCTCTGCTGCGAGGCTGTAACCGACCCGGTCGAGCGGCGCACACTGCGCGAGCGCCTGCTGACAGGGGGGCGCGAGCTGATCGAGATCGACCGCAACCAGATGAATGCCTTCGCCGGCAACATGCTGGCGCTCGCGACCATCAGCGGCGGGCGGATCGTTGCCATCTCGACTTCTGCCTGGGATTCGCTCGACGCGCACCAGCGCCGGGGCCTGGAAAGGCACGGCGTCATGGTCATTGCAGCCGTCCCGACGATCGAGCGTTTCGGCGGCGGTAGCGTGCGCTGCACTTTGGCCGAGATCTTCCTGCCGCGCAACGCAGCAGGGCCGGCGCCATCTTCCAGCTGAGGCGACGTCCCCGGGGCTCTCCCATCGGCGCTGGCGGGGCGCAGCCGGTGCTAGAATCCTCTGGGTCGCAGCTCAAGGCGGAGCCGTGCCGGCGTGCTGGAACTGGGCCTCAAATCGCTGTTGTCCTACCTGCTGGGCTCATTGATGGGCGCCATGCTGGTGGGGCGCATGCGCAGCGTGGATATCCGCAAGCTCGGCAGCCAGAACGCAGGCGGTACCAATGCCCTGCGGACCCAGGGATTCGCCTTCGCCGCGGCGGTCGTGCTCATCGATGTGGGCAAGGCGCTGATCGCGGTTGGACTCCTTCCCGGCTGGGACATCCCGGGTGTCGGCCTTGATCCGGAAGTCTCGCGCGCCTGGCTGGCCGTCGCCTGTGGAACATGGGTCGTCGCGGGTCACGTATGGCCGCTGTATTACGAATTCCAGGGCGGCAAGGGCGCGGCAACCCTGCTTGGCTCCGTCGCCGTGATGGCGCCAATGGTCCTGATTCCGGTTCTGGCAACCTGGCTGGTGGTGGTAATGGTGTTCGGCTTCGTCGGTCTTGCAACCATGATCGCCATGCTGGCCCTTCCATTGGCCGTGGTGGCCCTGGTCGAGCCCGTGCCAACGCCACTGCTGGTCTTTTCGCTGGCCATGGCTGCATTCGTGATTTTCACGCACCGTGCCAACATCGCCCGCATGCATGCGGGCAACGAGAACCGGGTGAAGCGACTCTGGCTGCTGCGACCGCGGGACGCGGGACGTTGAACCGCCGACTGGAGCTGATTCGGCTGCTGGCCGACGGTCGCGAGCACTCGGGCGAAGCGCTTGCCACGACGCTCGCGGTGAGTCGTGCCGCCGTCTGGAAGCAAGTCCGGCAGCTTGTTTCATGGGGGCTGGAAGTCGATGCGATGGCGGGCCGGGGCTACCGCTTGAGCGCGCCGATCGACCTGCTCGATGAACGGGTCCTGCTCGCTGACCTGCCCGGCCACGCGCGCGGGCGCCTGCGGCGGCTCATCCTCGCGGACGAGATCGTCTCGACCAACGAGACCTTGCTGGCTGTAGCGGACCTCGCTCCGGGACGGGCCGACGCCTGCCTGGCCGAGTTCCAGTCGCAGGGCAGAGGCCGGCGTGGCCGTCGCTGGGTGGCGCCGTTCGGATCCGGGATCTGCCTGTCGGTGAGCTGGTGTTTCGCCGAGGCGCCGCCGCAGCTGTCCGCCCTGTCGCTGGCGGCAGGGGTCGCCGTCAGGCGGGCGCTGGGCAACCTTGGAGTCGGGGACATCCAGCTGAAGTGGCCAAATGACGTCCTCTGGCAGGGCCGAAAACTCGGCGGCATCCTGTGCGAACTGCGCGCCGAAGCGGCCGGACCAGCCTACGTGGTCGTGGGCATCGGACTGAATGTCCGCCTGCCACCCGGGGCACGAGCAGCCATCGGTAAAACCGGCATCGAAGCCGCTTCCATCGAGGACATCGCCACCCGGCCATTGCCGTCCAGATCCACGCTGGCCGCGGCGCTGATCAACCAGCTGATACTGTCGCTGGTTGAATTCGAGCAGGCTGGATTCGCGCCGTTCTTCCAGGAGTGGAGCGCAGCGGACGCGCTGTCGGCGCGGGCCGCGAGAGTCCACCGTGGCGAGGCCGTCATCGACGGCGTGGCCCGTGGCATCGACCTCGACGGCGCGCTGCTGCTGGAGGTCGGTGGCAGGCTCGAGCGCTTCGTTTCCGGCGAAGCGAGCCTGAGACCTGCCGCATGAAGCTATTGGTCGACGTCGGTAATACCCGGGCCAAGTGGGCGGTGCTCGAGCAGGGGAGGCTTTCCCGGGCGGGAGCCGCGATACATCGAGGGTTACGCGACGCTGAATGGCTGGGTGGGCTGGACGCGCTGGCGGGACCGTACGAGCGGATCCTGGTGTCAAATGTTGCAGGCCCGGCCGTGGCTCACGCCCTGGGTGAGTGGGCATTGGCGCGCCACGGACTGCGCCCTGAGTTCATACACGCGACGCGGTCCGCGGCGGGCGTCGAAAACTCCTATGATCAACCGGAGACCCTCGGCGCGGACCGCTGGCTAGGGATGATCGCGGCCTGGCGGCGGGTGCAAGGCGCGCTGGTGTGCATCGCTGCCGGAACCGCGATGACGGTAGATGCGCTGGACCGGCAGGGACGGCATATGGGCGGACTGATCATGCCCGGCTACGACCTGATGACGGACTCGCTGCTGCGCCGGACGAGCGACATCGCCCGCAGTGCATCGCTCGAGGCGCCGCTGGCCAATGGCATACTCGGGCGCAATACCGCCGCGGCGGTTGAACTCGGAGCCAGCCATGCGCTTTCCGCCCTGGCGGAGCGTGTCGTGGACTGGGTCAGGGGCGAAGGCGGCGCGATGCCATGGGTGCTGATCGGAGGCGGCGACGCCGCGAGGATAGAACCGCTGTTGAATGTCCAGGCCGACGTGGTTCCGGATCTCGTGCTCGAAGGACTTGCCGTGATTGCGGAGGTCGACTGATGATGCGTTCGGTCATCGTCCTGCTGCTGCTGGCCAACCTGGGGTTTTTTGCCTGGTCGCAGTGGATCGCCCGTCCGCCCGCGCCATCGGCCGAGTCGACAACCAGCGGCGCCCAGCTGGTGCTGGCGCGTGAAGCGCCCGCGGCGCAACCGCTGCCGGCGCTACGGCTCGATACCGACGCCAGCTGCGTGAGCCTCGGCCCCTTCGTCGACCTGACCGAAGCTGCGCGGGCTTCGGCAGGACTACGCGAGGCAGGGCTCGGACCGCGCCAGCGCGCCGCCGACGGTCCGGTGTGGGCGGGCTACTGGGTCTCGCTCACCGGAATCGCGAACGTCGACGATGCCGAAAGGATCATCGAGCGACTGCGGCAGTTCGGTGTTGGTGACGCCTACCTGATGCCGGCAGAGGACGAGGGACCGACCATTTCCCTGGGTTTGTTCACGGAACGTCCACGCGCCCTCAGGCGTGCCGATGAGGTCCGCGCGCTCGGCTACAAACCCGACATCTCGGAACGGCAACGCTCCGGCACCGTCTACTGGATCGATGTGGACATCCGCTCTCCCGAGCAGCTGCCCGACCCGGCGACCTACGACAGCGGTTCGGGCCGAATCTTCCGGCTCGAGGTCCAGCCCTGTGACGTCGCCGGTCAGAACAGCGAGCCGATCGCGCCCATGGGCGTTTCCGACGGGGTCCCGGGCTGAAGTATCATTCGGCGTCAGGCGAACGCTGGCGCCTCTCGACTGCCGGGTTAGCTCAGACGGTAGAGCAGCTGATTTGTAATCAGAAGGTCGCGGGTTCGATTCCTGCACCCGGCACCAGGCTCAATCACCGTTCCCGGGACTCCAACGAGCCAGCTGATTAATCCATGTTTTTCAATTATTTAACTCTTAACCTGGGTCCGGAAGGATACAATTTTACTGTTATACTTGACTACAACACTAATCATCATTATCCTTTCGCCATCTAAGATGGGGAGGCCGGCGATGTTTCAGGCCTCGAACGAGGGGTACGCCGCGATGGAAGGGACCAGGGAATGAAGAAGAAGACCATTATCTTGGGGGGAATCGCCTTAGTCACCGTGGCCGTTGTTGCCGGACTGGCGCTGCGCAGCCGCGGCGAGAAGCCGCTGGAAGTTCAGACGGCGCAGGCAAGCAACAACGAAGTTGTCCAGAAAGTCACGGCCACCGGCAAGGTTCAACCGAAGACCCAGGTGAAGATCAGCGCGGATGTCAGCGCCCGCATCATCCGGCTCGGGGTCGCGGATGGTCAGCGGATCGAGAAGGGCCAGTTCCTGGTCGAGCTCGACCGCGAGGCCTATCTTGCCGCGGTAGAGAGTGCGCAGGCCAACGTACGCTCGGTCGAGGCCAACGCCAGGCTGGTGCGCGAGAGCATGTTGCAGGCGGAGAGGGAGTTCAATCGCGCCAAGGAAATCGTCCAGCGCAAGCTCGACTCGCAGTCGCGGCTCGACGCGGCCGAGGCCGCCTACAAGGTCGAAGTGGCGCGCTACGAATCAGCGCTCGGCGACGTGGCCCGGGCCAAGGCCGCACTGAAGCAGTCGCAGGACTCGCTGTCAAAGACCAGTATCTACGCCCCCATGGCGGGCGTGGTCACCGAACTCCGGCGCGAGCAGGGCGAGATCGCCATCGGCTCGCAGTTTCAGGAAGACGTGATCATGGTGATCTCCGACCTCGCGGAAATGGAAGTCCAGCTTGACGTCGATGAAAACGACATCGTCTCGGTCGCGATCGGCGACCTCGCCGTGGTCGAGGTAGATGCGTTGCTGGGCCAGGAGCTTTCGGGCTCGGTCTACGAGATCTCCAACAGCGCCAAGATGTCGGAGGCGCAGACCACCAACCAGAAGACCGAATTCGAGGTCAAGGTCGCGATCAACGAAAAGCGTCCCGAACTGCGTCCCGGCATGACGGCGAGCGCGGACATCGTCACCGAGACCAGGGAATCGACGCTGAGCGTGCCCATCCAGTGCGTGACCGTGCGCACACTCGAGCAGCTGAAGTCCGGCAAGGGCGGCGAGGAGGCCGCGGCCGGATTCCAGGCCGACAAGGACGGCTTCGTCCAGGTCGTCTTCGTACTGGATGACGGCAAGGCAGTGGCCCGCCAGGTCGAGACCGGCATCCAGAGCGACAGCCTGATCGAGATCCACAGTGGCCTGTCGGACGGCGAAACCGTGATATCGGGCAGCTACAAGGCCATTTCCCGCGACCTGGTTCACGGCGCGCAAGTTAAGGTCAACAACGAACCGGAAAAGCGGGAGCAAGCCTGAGATGAGCGCAAGCCGCGAAGGCGCGATGGCGCCCGCCGCCGGACATTCCCTGGCGATCAGTGACGTGGTCAAGACCTATGTGATGGGTAGCACCGAGGTCAATGCCCTGCGCGGCGTTTCGCTGAATATCGGCCGCAACGAATATGTTGCGATCATGGGGCCGTCGGGCTCCGGCAAGTCCACGCTGATGAACGTGATCGGTTGCCTCGACACGCCCACATCCGGCACCTACCTGTTGGAGGGCCAGTCGGTCAGCGAGCTGAGTGACGATGAGCTGGCAGACATCCGCAACCGCCAGATCGGCTTCGTCTTCCAGACATTCAACCTGCTGCCGCGTGCCAATGTGCTGCACAACGTCGAGTTGCCGCTGGTCTATGCTGGTGTGCCGCGTGCGGAACGGCGCAAGCGGGCCGAGGAGGCGATTGCCCGGGTCGGACTTGGCGACCGCGCCCACCACAAGCCAAATGAACTCTCCGGCGGACAGCGTCAGCGCGTCGCGATAGCGCGTGCGCTGGTCGGAAACCCTTCGATCATCCTGGCGGATGAGCCCACCGGAAACCTGGACAGCAAGACCGGCGAGGAAATCATGCAGATGTTCGACGATCTGCATGCCGCGGGCCAGACGATCATCCTGGTCACGCACGAGGACAATATCGCTGCGCACGCAAGGCGTACCATCCGTTTGAAGGACGGGCTGATCGAGAGCGACGTCACCACTGGCGTGCAGGTGCGGGCCGGCCACGGCGCCCCTGGCGGCTGAAGCAGTGCCGGTGACAGGAGAGGGAAAATGAGACTGGGCCTCGATGCGGCTGAGTCGGCGCGGATTTCTTTGTCGGCGATCATGGCCAACAAGGGCCGCGGCGCGCTGACCGCGCTCGGCATCATCATTGGGATCGTAGCGGTGATCACCACGATGACCGCGGCCAATGGTCTCGCCAACACCTTTCGTGAGTCGTTCTCGGCGGTCGGCACCGACGTGGTTTACGTCTCGCGCATGCCCTGGGTCATGGTCAATGACTTCTTCCTGTACCGGAACCGCCCGCGGATTGATCTCGAGGAGAGCGAGCAGCTTTCAGTGAACCTGCGCGGCCGGGCGATCGTGAACCCGACCATCAACATGAATCGTCCGGTGAAGTATCGCTCGAATACGGTCGAGTCGGCGGAGATCATCGGTACGACCGAAAGGCAGGTGATGGTCTCGAGCGTGGTGCCCAGGGATGGGCGCTTCCTGATGCCCTTCGACGTGCAGTATCGCCGCTTTGTCTGCATCATCGGTGATGAAATCAGGGATCGTCTCTTCGGCGACACCAACCCGCTGGACCGGGAGATCTATATCGGTCGCAACGTATTCCGTGTGATCGGCGTGATGCCCAAGCAGGGCGGAAGCGCCTTCGGTGGCCCGAACTTTGATCTGCAGGTCTTCGTGCCCGTGACCACCTTCGAGAAGCTCTTCGGTGGGCGCACGGCAGGCCGCGATGTCAACATCGCGGTGAAGGCGCCAACCCAGGAGGCGCTGGCAGACCTCGAATTCGAGGTCATCGGCGAAATGCGCAAGATACGCAAGCTGCGGCCGGCCGAGAAGGACAACTTTTCGATCAATAAGCTCGACACACTGGTCGACGCCTACAACAACGTCATGGGCGTGGTGTTGCTGGTCGGGCTCGCAGTGACCGGCATCTCGCTGTTCGTCGGTGGCGTCGGCGTGATGAACATCATGTTCGTGTCGGTCACCGAGCGGACCCGTGAGATCGGCATCCGCAAGGCCATCGGCGCGAGACGCCGCAGCATCCTGATGCAGTTCATCTTCGAAGCAGGCGTAATCTGCCTGTTCGGCGGCCTGGTGGGCATCTTGCTCGCCTGGTTGCTAACCCTGCTGATCGATGCGACGCTGATGCCGGCCAGCATTTCGCCGGGGATCATTCTTCTGGCGCTCCTGATCTCCATACTCGTCGGCGTGATCGCCGGAATCGTGCCAGCCTACAAGGGTGCGCGTCAGGACCCGATCGAGGCGCTGCGCTATGAGTAGTCGCGCAAGCTGGAGGAACTGAGCATGCTGTGGACGGACACACTGCTGATGGCGCTCAACTCGATCCGCGCCAACAAGTTGCGGTCGCTGCTGACGCTGGTAGGCATCGTTGCCGGCGTGGCATCGATCATCGGGGTGATGACCGCCATCTCGGTCGTGCAGTCGACGATGGAAGAGGAGATGAGCGTCCTCGGCGTACAGACCTTTCAGGTACAGAAATGGCCCGCCGGGGGGTTCAACACCGACGAGGACCGGCGCAAGGCGATGCGCCGTCCGCCGGTTACCATCGAGGACGCGGAGGCAATCCGCGCCAATGCGCAGACGGTGGATCTGGTTGGCTCCGAACTGTGGGAGTTCGCCCGGACGGTGCGCTATCGCGGCGAGTCGACCGAACCGAACATCATGGTCTGCGGCGGCGATCCGCAGTACTCCGAGAACAACACGCACTACATCGAACTCGGCCGCAACCTGTCGGAGATGGACGTACGAAGTGCGCGCAAGGTGATGGTGATCGGCGCGGCGCTGGCCGACAAGTTCTTTCCCTTCGAGGATCCGATCGGCCGCAAGGTCCAGCTGGACGGGCGTGAGTACCAGGTCATCGGCGTTTTCGCCCCCAAGAAATCTGCCTTTGGGCAGGGCTACGACAACTACGTGCTGATCCCCCATACGGTCTTCCAGCAGGTGTATGGAATGATCGAAGACGACGGTTTCATTCGTTCGGTCAACGTGACCGTCCGCGCCCGGACGCCGGAACTGATGAACGATGCCATCGAGGAAACCCGCCAGATCCTGCGCCGGGTCCGGCACGTGCCGCCCTCGGAGGAAGACAACTTTGAGTTCTTCAACAGCCAGAGCATGATCGACAACTTCAACAGGGTGACACTCGGCGTCAAGATCGGTGCCTTCGTGCTCGGCACCATCGCGCTGGTGGTCGCGGGCATCGGCATCATGAACATCATGCTGGTCTCGGTGACCGAGCGGACCAAGGAGATCGGCATACGCAAGTCCCTCGGTGCGCGGCCCAGCAGCATCCGCCGACAGTTCCTCCTGGAGGCAGTGATCCTCTGCAATGTCGGCGGGCTGCTAGGCGTAGTGATTGGCTTCGGCCTGGGCAATATCCTCTCGCTGGTCACCTCGTTCGCGGTGTCGGTGCCGATGGAGTGGGCCGTGATCGGCCTGTTGTTCTGTTCGGCGGTTGGCATTGGCTTCGGGCTCGTGCCAGCCATCAAGGCCTCGAAGCTGGATCCGATCGAGGCGCTGCGCTACGAGTAGGCGGCCCCGGCCGGGTGCCGATGGCGGGTCGAACGAAGAAACCCCGGCCAGAGCCGGGGTTTCTGCTTTCGCCAACCAGCCGGGTCCCGGCGGCTTGCCCTTACTGCAGGCTGCCGAAGGTCAGACCGGCTACCACGAGCGCCTGGAAGGCGAGCATGACCGCACCTGCAATCCATTCGCCGCGCAGCATCCGGCCGTGGAATTCATCCCAGTTCCTGGTGTTCAGCCTGCTCATGATGTTCTCCTCGTGTGAGCTATCCGGTGTCCTTGTCCGATTAGAGGCAGCGATCGACGCAATGGTTTGAACCGGCCGTTGCCGGCGACTAACCTCTGTTCCATGAGGGCGCTTTTCCTGTTCCCGTTGGTGTCCGGCTTGCTTGCAGTCGCTGCACCGGCGGCGGTGGCGGGCGAGTACCAAGCAGAGGCTACCGGAGTCGCCGGTGGCGACGTCGTCACGGTCATCGATGCCGACGGCAATCGCTATGAGGTCCGGCTTGCCGGGGTGGACGCTCCCGAGCTGGACCAGCCCTACGGCGAGTTAGCCCGGAAGCGGCTGGCCGAACTGGTGCTCGGCAAGGCCGTGCGTGTCGAGTGGGAAAAGGTTGACCGCAACGGGCGGGCAGTCGGAAAGCTGTGGGTCGGCTCGCCTGATTCTCCCTGCCAGGGGTCCTCTTGCGCAAAGACCCTGGATGTCGGTCACGCGCTGATCACCCAGGGCCTCGCCTGGCATTTCAAGCGGTACCAGTCCGAGCAGAGCGAGGAAGACCGGGCGCGCTATGGCGACGACGAAGTCGAGGCACGGGCACGCAGGACCGGCTTGTGGAGCGAGCCGGATCCGGTGCCACCCTGGGAGTGGCGGGAAGGCAAGCGCTAGGGCTGGCTGTCACAACCGGGCGGCATGCCCGGACCGCATGCGTCACGCCGGGGAGGGCTGTCCCCTTGCCTCCGCCAGCCTGCAGATGTTCCGGGTCATGCGGTCGAAGATCAACAGGTGCGCCGGGAACAACGAGTACCAATACACCAGTCCGCCGACGCCGGCTGGATGCCAGTAGGCTGTGGCGGTCAGCCGGGTGCCGCCGTTCGCCAGCGGCTCAAGGTCGAACTCCAGCACGCCGGAACCCATGGCCCTCATGCCCATCATCAGGGTCAGGCGCCGGTCAGGCTCGACTCCCACCACGCGCCACGAGTCGACATGGTCGCCGACCCGAAGTTCGTCGGCATCGCGCCGGCCGCGATGGCGGCCGGGACCTCCTAGCAGCCAATCGATTGTCTCGCGCATCCACCACAACAAGTCGGCGCCGTAGTAGCGGTTCTTGCCGCCAATCCGCTTGACCACCTGCCACACTGCCGCCGGGCTGGCACGAGTCTCGGCCGAGCCATCGGCGCGCTTGGCGTAAAACGCGTGCTCGCGGCGGTGGCCCCGCATCGGGTAGGCACCTTCCGTCCAGCGCGCCTGTACCTCGTGGCGGTCCTCGGTGTCGAACACCGCCTGCACCGACTCCTCGAAGTTCAGCAGTCGCTGCGGCACCAGGCGCCGCAGCTCCGCGTCATCAGCTGTGAAGTCGTGCTTCAGCCCGCCTATCAGTGCCCGCGCCACCGAGGTCGGCACCGCGGTCACCAGCCACAGCCAGCGCGAGGACAGGGCCGGCGTCAGGACCGGCACGGGAAAGATCCTCGGTGGCGGCTTGCCGGCCAACCTGGCCAGGGTGCGCATCATGTCGGCATAGGTGAGCAGCTCAGGACCGCCGCTGTCGAATATCCTGCCCAGCGCTTCGGGAACCTGCGGCAGGCGCACCAGGTACTCGAGCAGATTCTCGAGCGCGATCGGCGGCGACTTCCGGTGCACCCAGCGGGGCGTGACCATCATCGGCAGGTTCAGGACGAGGTCGCGCATGATCTCGAAGGCCGCCGAGCCGGGTCCGACGATGATCCCCGCGCGCAGTTCAATGACTGGCACGGCGCCCTGGCGCAGTACGATGCCAGTTTCGCGGCGCGACAACAGGTGCTCGCTGTCCGCGTCCTCCGGGAACAGCCCGCCCAGATAGACGATGCAGCGCACACTTGCATCCGCGGCCGCCCGGGCAAAGTTCTCCGCCGCGTGCAGATCGAGCTTGCTGAAACCCTTACCGGCGCCCATCGAGTGCACCAGGTAGTAGGCGGTATCGACGTCTTGCAGCGCTGCCGGCAGCGTCTCGGGCACGAGCGCGTCGGCCTGGACGATCTCGATCCCCGGCCAGTTACGCGCTGCCAGCGGTGCAGTGGTCCGGGCCGATGCCCGGACTGTCACGCCTTCGTGCAGCAGGCGCGGCACCAGGTTGGTGCCGACGTAACCGCGGGCTCCGAACACCAGGACGCGCCTTGTCGCGGAGCTTGCAGGAGCTTCGCTCATCGGCCTGGCAAGTCCCGGATGTTCCGCTTCCATCTTGACCTCTGTTGCCCTTGGGAAGGCGTGGCCAGGCGGGCCAGCTGCGCTACAGTGCGGGCACCGAAGGCGTTCTCCATGAAGCGCGATTGTAGTCGACCAGGGCCATGATAGTTCCAACGCTCGCGACACCGCTGACGCTCCCCTGTGGAGCAATCTTGTCGAACCGCCTGTGCAAAGCGGCCATGACTGAGGGTCTGGCCGACGCAAGATTGCGCGCAACGCCCAGGCTTTCTCGGCTGTACCGGGTCTGGAGCGAGGGCGGGGCGGGCCTGATGATCACCGGCAACGTCCAGATCGACCGCCAGGTTCTGGAACGGCCCGGCAACGTCGCCATTGACCTGACCGACGCGGAAACGACGTCGGTGGCAGCGCGCACGCGGCTCGCCGACTGGGCCCGGGCGGGGACTGCATCGGGTAACCACCTGTGGATGCAGATCTCCCACGCCGGACGCCAGTCGCCGCGCTACGTCACGTCCAGACCCGTCGCGCCATCTGCGGTGCAGTTGGAGATCCTGGGGAACTACGCCCGTCCGCGGGCGCTGACCGAGACAGGGATCGTGGACCTCATCGCACGGTTTGCCGCGGTGGCAGCAATCGCGCGGGAGACCGGCTTCACGGGTGTACAGGTGCACGGCGCCCACGGCTACCTGATAAGTTCGTTCCTCTCGCCGGTTACCAACCGGCGCACCGACGCCTGGGGCGGAAGCCTCGAACACCGCGCACGATTCCTGATCGAGACGCTGCGCGCCGTACGGACAGCGGTGGGACCCGACTTTCCTGTCGGACTCAAGCTCAACTCAGACGACTTCCGTCAGGGCGGCTTCAGCAACCAGGAGTGCCTGCAGGTCGTCGCCTGGCTCAACGATGAGTCGGTCGACCTGCTGGAAGTTTCTGGTGGCACCTATGAGCAGCCGCGCCTGTTGGGGTTTGAAGGCAAGCGCGACAGCGCCGTGCCGGTAAGGGAAAGCACGCGGCGGCGCGAGGCGTACTTTGCGGCTTACGCCGAGGACATCCGGAAGGTGGCGAGGATGCCGCTGATGATCACTGGCGGATTCCGGTCGCGCGCCGCGATGGAGGCGGCGATCGGGCAGGGCGATTGTGATGTCATCGGCCTGGGCCGGCCGCTATGCACCGAGCCGGGCCTGCCGCGCCGGCTGCTGACCGGCGAAGCCGATCGGGCCGTGGCCTGGGAGGATCGCCTCAAGCTGGCTTCCCGGGGATGGCTGTCGCCGGCGAGTCCGCTGCTACCTGCGCGAGTCATGAATGTGCTGGGCGCGCAGGGCTGGTACTACCAGCAGATCTTCCGACTCGCTGACTCCGGCTCGCCGGACACGAGCCTCGGCCTGCTGCAGGCCGCGGCAGCCTACCTCAAGGACGAAGTTTCCACCGCGTGGCGGGTCCGCCGGGTGCGTCGCCGCAGCGCGCGAGGTTCAGCCCAGTGACGGCTTGAGAATCCCTATCAGCGCGGACAAAGCGACGCCGGCCCAGATCAGGAGTACATAGGGCTGGCACCTGGCCAGCGAGTCGATCATCAGTCGGTCGCTCTCCGGCGTCGCACCCGTGCTCGCCAGCGTCCGGAATCCCTGTGAAAAGGGCGGCAGGTTGCGACGAATCATCAGCCCGCAGAAAACCAGGAACGCAAACAGCAGGAGTTTCGCGGAGAACCACTCCAGTCCCGCCAGTCGGCCGTTCATGTTCGAGTGCACTACCGAGGCGATGATCGAGGTGATGACAATCCAGCGGAACCAGATGTCCACCCGGCCCAGCGTCGCGCCCGCGGCCGTTCCTTGCTTCGCGTGGACGAGATGAACCATCGCGACCCACACCGGGCCGAGCAGGATGATGGCCACCATTTCCCAGGCCGGGTGACTGATGCCGATCAACTCGGCCAGGATCCCGCCAATGGTAAGCATCAGGGCCATGCAGTAGCGCGGGATCATGTCCAGGTCCACGAAGATCTTCGCGGCGGTCATGCGCGCGTCCTTCGACAGCCTCGGGTTGACGACGAACTTGCTGGAGTAGAACACTCCCGCGTCACCGCCCAGCCAGTACACGAACAGCAGGATGTGCAGGAAGCGAGCTATGCCGTGCCCGAGACCAAGTTCTTCCATCGCCTTCACCACTCCCCTGAATTAATGCCGTCGCGGAGGTTACCACGCCCTCGGGTAGCAGCGTGCCGTGGCGCTCGTCTACTGCGGCAGCCGGTGCGGACGCGGATCGCCGTCGCTGACCTCGAACGAGGCGAGCACCCTGCGCGGCGTGCGCGGGTCGTGCATGTCGTCTATTGCGACCACGTCGGCACGGGTCCGCGTCGGCGTTGTCTCGCAGAGCAGGTACCCGCTGTGAGTGCCATCGTGATAGAGGATATGCGGATTCAGGGGCAGTACTTTCGACTTGTCGGAGTTGTTGTTGGCGATCGATGAAGTCATGAATTCGACGGCCACGGGCGTGTCGCGACGGTTGCGGACCTCGCTGACGAAAAACGCGTGCACGTCACCCGTCAGCATCACGGGATTTGCAACCTTGTGCCGCCCAAGTGCGCCGATCAACCGCTGCTGCCCGGCAGGATATCCGGACCAGCCGTCCGAGTAGATCAGCGGGGCCTCCCGCGTCCCTTCGAAAATGGGCGCAAAGGGCGTGCCTTGCGCGATGATGTTCCACCTTGCGTGACTGGAACCGAGCTGCCCATCCAGCCAGCTTTCCTGTTCGGCGCCCAGGATCGTTCTCGAGACATCTTCCAGCTCGGGCTGGCAGGCCGGGTCGGTGATCCCGATCAGGTGGCCACCGCCTGCGCCGATAAAGAGCAGCCGGCGGCCCGCCTCGGTATCGCAGGTAAGGGGTGTTGCCGCCTTGGCGCAGGCCTGGGGAGAGCGGTACTGGCGGGTGTCGAGCAGGTAGAAGCGCGCCAGCCGGCCCCAATCGATGCTGCCGTAGACCTGCAAGCCCGCCTGCACACGCCATCTGGACGGCCGCACCGGCATGTGCTCGAACCATGCCTGGTAGGCTGCCGCGCGGCGGTCGAAGAAGGCGCGGCGGACGGCCTCGCCGCCGCAGGCCTGATCAGCGCTGCTCAGACCGGCATAGTCGTTGTCGACTTCGTGGTCGTCCCAGGTGACCAGCCATGGGCAGGCGGCATGCGCCGCCTGCAGGTCCGGATCCATCTGGTACTGCGCATAGCGGCGGCGGTAATCGGCGAGGGTAAATGCCTCGCGCTTGTCAAACAGGCGCACTCGCCGTTCGCCATAGCCAACTTCGTAGATGTAGTCGCCGAGCTCGAGTATCAGGTCTGGATGGTCGTCCGCCATATAGCGGTAGGCAGAGAAGAAGCCCTGCTCGTAGTGAGCGCAGGAACAGGCTGCGTAGCGCAGGGAAGCAGGTGAATCGCCGGGCAGGGGTGTGGTGACCGCGCGTCCGGGGGGGCTCTCGTATGGGCCGAGCCGGAAGCGGTAGTAATACTCGCGGCCAGGCGACAGGCCACCAATCTCGGCGTGGACCGAGTGCCCGAGATGGGCCTGCGCCAGCTCGCTACCCTGCGCCGCGATGTGCCGGAAGGCGGAATCCTCGGCGACTTCCCAGTCCACCTCGAACGAAACACGACCCAGCTGCTCGGGCTCGAATGGCTCCGGAGCGATACGGGTCCACAGCACGAAGCCGTCGGCTGAGGGGTCGCCGCAAGAGACGCCGAGCTTGAAGGGATAGGAGCTGAACCTTGCCTGCGAGGCGAGCGCGCCCAGGGGCACGGTCGCCAGTACCGATGCGGCGGCTGCGCGCTGCACGAAACCGCGGCGGGAAAGCATCCTGGACATCTGTCACCTCGCTGCAGCAGTCCCGGCGAAGGTAGTCCCTGTCTGCTACCCCCGCAACCGAGGGGAAGACCGGAACCTCCCCTTCTTCGTCCTAGATGCCACCGCCCTGCTCGAAGCCCGACTCCAGCGGTTCGGCCTGGTAGACCCGTGAACCGGGAGGGACGCTGTGGGTAAGCCAGACGTTGCCGCCGATGATGCTGCCCCGCCCGATGCGGATGCGGCCGAGTACGGTTGCGCTGGCGTAGATGGTGACGTCGTCCTCGACAATCGGATGGCGCGGCCGCCCCTTCACGAGGTTGCCCGATTCGTCTACCTGGAAGCTCTTCGCACCGAGCGTCACGCCCTGATAGAGGGTGACCCGATCTCCGATCACGGCCGTCTCGCCGATGACTACGCCCGTACCATGGTCGATGAAGAACTCGCGGCCGATGGCCGCGCCAGGATGGATATCGATGCCGGTCAGGGTGTGCGCCCGTTCGGAAACGAGGCGCGGCAGCAGGGGCACCCCTGCCTGGTAAAGAATGTGGGCGATGCGGTGGCGCGTGATGGCAAGCATTCCGGGAAACGCATACATCGCCTCGACCGGATCGCGACAGGACGGATCGCCGCGATAGGCCGCCCGGGCATCCTCGAAAAGCCGCTGCCGGAGTTCCGGGAGCCGCTCAATCATGTCGTGGGCGATCGACTGGCTGGCCCGCAGCCGTTCGCCGTCCTCGCAATCGCGCGCCTCGATGCGATCTCGAAACCGCAGGGCCAGCAATACCTGCTCTGCAAGCAGCGGCTCGATGGCCGCGACCTCTTCACAGATACGCCGCCTTCGGGTCGGCACGTCCGCGGCCGCCGTCAGCATCTCGGGGACCAGCAGGCGGTGCAGTCGGGCCACGGCCTGCAGCGTAAGGTCGCGGTCCGGTATCAGGCCGGCGCCGAGCGCCGAGAACCCGCCGCCGGGCGGCGTGGTCAGCAGTCCGTCGAACCGCCGTTCGTCGGGGCCGTTGGCGCCCGGTCCGTCAGCGGTCGATGACGAGCTTGAGGTCATTCGGGGGCGCCTCTTCGTAGAGCCAGGTCGAGAGATACCGCTCGCCAAAGCTCGGGATGATGGCCACGATCAGTTTGCCGCGATTTTCCTCGCGGCCGGCCACCTGGAGCGCTGCGTACAGCGCGGCACCGGAACTGATGCCCACCAGGACACCCTCCTCGCGGCCCAGCCTGCGCGCGTACTCAGCGGCTTGTTCATTGGTGACCTTGACGATTTCGTCGATGATGCCCGCGTTGAGGACCTCGGGAATGAAGCCGGCACCGATGCCGGCGATCTTGTGCGGGCCGGGCTCACCGCCCGACAGCACCGGGCTTGCCTCGGGCTCCACCGCGATGGCCTTGAACGACGGCTTGCGCTCCTTCAGCACTTCGGAGACGCCGGTGATGGTCCCGCCGGTGCCGACCCCCGACACGAGGAAGTCGACCTCGCCGTCGGTATCGGCCCAGATTTCTTCCGCGGTCGTGCGGCGGTGGATTTCCGGGTTGGCGGGGTTGGTGAACTGGCCGACCATCACAAAGCGCTTCGGGTCGCTGTCGACGATGTCCTGGGCGCGGGCGATCGCGGCCTTCATACCCTTGGTGCCGTCAGTCAGCACCAGTTCGGCGCCGAAGGCCTGCAGCATGCGCCGCCGCTCCAGGCTCATCGTGTCCGGCATGGTGAGCACCAGCTTGTAGCCCTTGGCTGCCGCGACGAACGCGAGCCCGATACCCGTGTTGCCGCTCGTCGGCTCGACCAGCACGGTGTCCGGCCTGATGCGCCCCTGCTTCTCGAGTGCCTCGATCATGCTGACGCCGATTCGGTCCTTCACGCTGGAACAGGGATTGAAGAACTCGAGCTTGAGGACTACGCGTCCCGGAAGTCCCTGACCGATCTTGTTCAGGCGTACCAGCGGTGTGCGGCCGATAGTGTCCAGGATACTGTCGTAGATATTTGCCATGTCACCTGCCCCCTCGGGCTGTTCTTCGTCAGGCGTGCACGAGCGATTCCTGGAAAGTAGTTCCCTTCGGACAAAAGCGGAAATTACCAGTCGAGCTCTGCTGATGACCGTCGGTTATCGGCCGATACAGGACAATGATCAGCGGGTCCGTCCCGGGAACTTGTCGAGCATGGCTGCGGCGGTCCGCAGGGCTCCCGACGACAACTCGCGCTGGCCGGTGGCAACGCCCGTGGCGGTTGCCTGCCAGATGACCTTTTCGCCGGGGCCGGCGATCGCCATCAACACCAACGTCGCCTCACGCACGAGACCCTCGCTGCCGGCCGGGTCCGGCGCTATGTCCCTGCCGATCAGCGTGGTCGGGTCGCGGACCTGCGCATAAGCGTCTCGCGGATTCTCCGAGGCGAAGACCGCGATGCGGTAGGTCACCACGAAATCCGCGGTCGAACCGGCCACAGCCTGTACGTAGCCCTTGTCGATCAGCTTGCGCACGACGAGGTCGCCTAGCTGGCCGTCGGCTTTGCGCGCCTTTGCGCCCGCGTCCCGTACCGCCTCGGATGGCCGAAACTCGAAGCTGCTCAATGTGGCGGGACTGACGGCACCGGGCTTGCTGACCAGAATTGACGGTGCGGAGGCGCATGCGGTCAGAAGGGAGAATGTGGCCAGGATGGCGAAGCGCATGGAGTTACCTCGGGCCCGGGTCGGCGGAAACAAAAAGAAGGAGGGTAGCCGGGCCTGTTGGCACCGGTACCCCCCGACATGGAAAACCTGAAACGGTCGGCCGTCAACGGCCCCCGTAACTCTCCATCCTCAGGCCAGTCCCGCCATGAGAGACGTGGGCGACGATCGCCTGGCGGCGATGGATCTTCGTTATCTTGCCGAGGTTGATCGCAAAAGCCAGCTCTACAATCGCGCCCTTGACCAGGCCAAGGTTGCGTGTCTCAACGAACACCCCGTTGGCACTCAGGTTATGGGCGCGGCAAAGCTTGCCGCTACGCCCAGAGACGCTGATATAAACCGTAGTGCGCGCGCGATGCCGCGTGTGCAGTCTTCGTTCCATCTCCCGTTCCCCGCTTATTGTTCGTGGAGACGAATGAGCCCCGAGTATGCCGAGGCCAGCGGCCGGATGGAAGCGGGCAAGGCGCCGGAATGGTCCATCGAGCGGACATTCCCGTAAAATCAACAGATTAGGTAAAAGAACAAGGCTGGTGCGGGCCCGCGGTGGCAAATGACCAGCTGGCCGCCAGGGGCCTCCGGGCTAGCCGTCCTTGCGCCGGATCGCCAGTTGCGTCGGCGCCTCGATGCCCATCTTTACCCGCTTTCCCGAGCCGCCGAGCAGGGTGATCTGGATCGGACCATGGGCGAAAAGTTCGGCCAGCGTCATGCGGACATCGGCGCCGTCCGCGGGCGCGATCACGATGGACTCGTCAGCGCGGCGGGTCAGGACCAGCATCTGTTGGATCCTCCTGTGGCGATATCCGCCTGCGTCTCAGAGGCCATCTGCCGCCATCAGTTTTCGTGCAATGCGTTGCGGATCGACGGTGTATTCGCCTCGCGCGACGCTCTCCCGCAGCACTGCAACCAGGACTGGGTCAAGGTCCTGAGCGCTCTCGGGCGGCCCGGCACGTGGCTGTGGCGGCGCCAGCGGTTGCCGGACATCGCTCACGCCCAGTGGCGAGCGGCTCTGCGTGGGCAGCTGCACGATTACGCCGATGTGGTCCGCGGGCAGCGGCGAGGTCCGTACTTTACGGACGGCGCTGGCCCGAAATCGCTCGATCGTGTCTGCCAAGGTTCTGATCACTCCATCACCTGTCAGCCCCAACTGAGTCGTCCTCACCAGGGATAACTTGAGGTGGGCCACCGCCGCCAGATGTTGAGACAACACAATCCTTTGTTTTGTAGGGGAATTTCCCTGCCAAAATCGGTTGCTGACGGACAAGCTAAAGCGAGTTGCATTCGGATCCTTTATTTTCATATAGTTACAGCAATAAATTAACTTGACCTGTAACAAAGTAACGATAAGAGTTTGCGGCACTGGGGGATAAGGGCCGTGAGAATCAGCAAGGCGTCCACTGGCAAGAACGACACCCGGCGCAATCCCGGGACGAGCGGTCCGGATTGCGACCGCCTCGTGCTCGGCCATGCCGACCTGGTCAGGAAGATCGCCTACCACTTGCTCGCCCGCATGCCAGTTACGGTCGACGTCGACGACCTGATCCAGGCAGGCATGATCGGGCTGATCGCCGCGGCACGTAACTATTCGGCGGATCGTGGAGCGAGCTTCAGGTCCTACGCAGGGATCCGGATACGTGGCGCCATGCTGGACGAGGCGCGTCGCGCGGACTGGGTGCCGCGTTCAGTCCGTCGGGGCGTCCGCGAGATGCAGGCCGCATCGCGACGGTTGCAGCGCGAGAACGGCTCAGACGCGCGGCCGGAGGAGATAGCCCAGGCTCTCGGCGTCACGCTCGATAGCTATCACCGCCTCGTCCACGACTCCGTCGCGTGCAGGACGCTCAGCTACGAACAGGTATTCGCCATGCAAGAGCAATTCTCTCCGGACCCACCCGGCGACACCGGCCCGACGCCGCACCAGCAAGCCGAGAGCGACGACTTTCACGCCGCCCTTGCGGCTGCCATCGAGGACCTGCCGAAGCGGCTAAAGCTGGTGCTTTCGCTCTATTACGACGAGGAGCTGAAACTGCGCGAGATCGGCGAGGTCCTCGCGGTTACCGAATCCCGGGTATGCCAGTTGCACGCGCAGGCCCGGGAAGAATTGCGCAACCGGATGCAGGGCTGGGTCGACGGCGACTGAGCGCCCTAGTTGCCGTAGCCCCTGGCAAGCAGCACCGCAGGCAGCGGCATCAGCGCCATCAGGCCGATCGCGAGCGACAAAGAAGCCCTGACCCGCTCGATCTCCCGGCCGAGCGGCACGAAACTCGCGGCGGCGCGGCTCGCGCGGCTCCAGCGCACGTACTGTGTCAGGGGCAGCGCCGACACTGTCGCCAGCAGTCCGAACAACACTATTTTCAGCAGGAACAAATGGTTGCCGAGGTAGTAGCCTCCGCCCATCCCGAACTCCGTGGTTAGCGCCATCCCCGTAGCGAACGAGGCGATAGCGGCCAGCAGCTGGCCCAGAGCCATTGCGCCCAGCAAGCCGAGCTGTATGCGGTCAAGTGGTCGCTTCAGCAGCCAGTGCTGGCCGAGCAGCAGGCCGGCTACGAGTCCTGCGGCGAGCAGGTGCAGGTAGGTGAACAGCGCGGGCCAGATCATGGTTCAGTATGCAGGGACCCGGGCGGCCCGCAATAGCCCGCGCCGCGGAGACCCAGCCTGGCCCAGGTCAGAACAGCAGCAACAGGTAGCTCGCATAGGCGGCCAGGCATAGGCCGCCGGCCGCGCGACCTATGACATGTCCGCGCAGCATGAATGCCAGCAGCAAGCCGGCGGTCGCCAGCATGATCCAGATGTCGAAGTGGATGATCTCCGGGGGCACCGGCAGCGGGTGAACCAGCGCAGTGATGCCAAGAATCCCCAGCACATTGTAGATATTGCTTCCGACCACGTTGCCGACCGCAACAGCCCCCTGGCCGCGAAACGCTGCGATGGCCGAAACCGCGAGTTCGGGCAACGACGTGCCGATGGCCACGATGGTCAGCCCGATCACCGTTTCCGGGACGTCGAATCGCGCCGCGATCGCAATCGACGCGTCTACCAGCAACCGCGCGCCGAGTACGACGCCGGCCAGTGCGACGACGGCGACCAGCAGCGGCCGCAGGAGGCCCGCTTTCGGCGGCGCCACCAGCCGTGCCTCGTCCTCATGCCGCCGGGCTTCGGCATTCGGCGCGGCGCGCTCTGACCGGTAGGCAATGTAGAGATACGTGACCAGAAGCGATACCAACAGGGCACCGGCCGGGCGTGACAGGGTACCGATGATTGCTGCGGCGAGTGCTACCAGCGTGGCGGCGCCGAGGGCGACCGCATCGCGGTGAAATTCCTGCCGCTGGACCGGCAGCGGCGCAATCAGCGCGGCGATCCCGAGGATCAGCAGCACGTTGGCGATGTTGCTTCCGACCACGTTGCCGATGGCGATGCCTGGCGCGCCGCGGAACGCGGCAATGAGGCTTGCGACCAGTTCGGGGGCCGAGGTGCCGAAGCCGACCAGCGTCAGGCCAATGAAAAGCGGCGACACACCGAGCGCGCGGGCGAACCCGACCGAGCCCCTGACCAGGAATTCACCGCTGCCAATCAGCAGCACGAGCCCAAGAATCAACTGCAAGGACGTCAACTCGAGATGCTCCAGCCGCTGCGGCCGTACTGCAATCGCGGCCTACGAATTATTATACACGAATATAGGTTCGCCATTTCTTGATCCGCAACTGGACTCAGGCGACCAGCCGGGCGAATGAAACCGCGTCGATGTTCGCGCCGCAGACGATCAGGCCGACCTGGCGGCCCACGAGGCGATCGCGAAGGGGCCCCAGCATCGCCGCCGTCGCGGCGGCGCCGGCCGGCTCGACTGCGAGCTTGGCCTGCTGCTGCAGGAAGCGCATTGCCGCCTTGATGGCATGGTCGTCGACCAGCACCAGCTCGTCCACGTACTGCCGGCACAGGGCGAAGGACACGGGTAGCGCGTACGGCGCGCCTAGACTGTCCGCTACGGTCGCGACTCGTTCGATGCGCTCGGGCCGGCCGGCCCGGAAGCTGCGGTGCATCGAATCGGCCCCTTCCGGCTCGACGCCGAAAACCTGGCAGCGTGCATTCAGCAGCTTCACAGCGGCCGCTACCCCGGCGCACAGCCCCCCGCCGCCGATGGGAACCACCACCGCGTCCAGGCCCGGGACCTGCTCCATGAATTCGACGCCGAGGGTTGCGGTGCCGAGGGCAGTCCGCAGGCCTTCATAGGGGTGGATGGGGACCCGCCCCTCGGTGAGGCTGATGGCTTCGACCCGCTCGAAACCTTCATGAGGGGTCGCCGCGAACTCGACCTCGGCACCCCAGGCCTGGCACTGAGCCACCCGGAAGGGGTTGGCGGTCGCGATCATCACAATCCGCGCGTGGGTGCCGAGCATGCGGGCGGCATAGGCGGTCGCGATCGCGTGATTGCCAGCACTGAGCGCGCAGACGCCGCGCTTTCGCTCCTCGTCCGACAGCGCCATGACGTTCAGCAGCGCGCCGCGCGGCTTGAAGCTGCCCGTGCGCTGGAACAGTTCCAGCTTGAGGTAGGGACGGGTACCAGGACCGAGGGCCGAGTCGACGGCGGGTCCTTCCAGCAAGTGGGTCGGGGTCGTCACCACGAGGTCGCCAAGGCTCTGGCGCGCCTTGCGGATGTCCATAAGGTCCAGATGTGGTTCCACGACGGGTCAACCTCCGGCCGGATTCGGGCCGGGGATCCTAGCAGTCCGGGCGGGCCGGCACGCCGCCGGACGGCGAAAGCCGGCCCGGGAACGCCCCATGCCCGGGCCGCGGGCAGCGGCAGCCGTCGCTGCAGCGCGTCACGCCGTTGACATACCACCCGTCCGGGCCGAAAATACGCGGCTCATTTGCCGGAGGGGTACCCAAGCGGCCAACGGGGGCAGACTGTAAATCTGCTGGCTCATGCCTTCGTAGGTTCGAATCCTACCCCCTCCACCAGTTGATCGGTTCGGCGGTGCGGCGTCTTGGGCGACCCGTGCGCTCGTGTTTTCGGGGAGCAAGAGTGCGGGTGTAGTTCAATGGTAGAACCTCAGCCTTCCAAGCTGTTGACGTGGGTTCGATTCCCATCACCCGCTCCATCCGGGCATGGGTACTGAGGGCAGGGTCGGAGCGGAGAAGGACGAGGCCCACGTAGCTCAGTCGGTAGAGCACGTCCTTGGTAAGGACGAGGTCACCGGTTCGATTCCGGTCGTGGGCTCCAGATCATGCCGCGCGGCGCGGTGGCCGGCGATGACCGACGGGCAGGCGGGTCCTGCCGTGAAATTGGAGGAGTCCTGGTGGGCTCCATGTCGAAAACAGGTCGAATTCCTTGAGGTGACTCGTGGCTAAGGAAAAATTCGTACGCAGCAAGCCGCATGTGAACGTTGGGACGATTGGTCATGTGGACCATGGGAAGACGACTTTGACGGCGGCGTTGACCAAGGTGATGGCGGAGACGCACGG
>JAHEAZ010000145.1 GCA_024642505.1 Gammaproteobacteria bacterium | reverse complement strand
AGGCCCAGGCCAGTGCCGCCATATCTGCGGGTGGTGGAGGCGTCGGCTTGCTCGAAGGCCTGGAATAACTTGGGGACTGCGTCCGGAGCAATGCCGATGCCTGTGTCCTCCACCTCGAAGCGTACGAGCAGTCGCTGCCCACTCTCCTCCAGTAGTTTGGCCCGCAGGGTGATGCTGCCGGCCTCGGTGAATTTCAGGGCATTACTGGCATAGTTGAGCAGGGCCTGGCGTAGACGGGTGGAGTCGCCGCGTAGCCAGGTGGGTACGGCATCGCCATCCACCAACACTGACAGCCGCTTGGCCCGGGCCGCATCGCTGATGATCGATCGGGTGTTGTCCAGAATCTGCCCCAGGGCAAAATCGCTCATGTCCAGCTGCAGCTTGGCGGCATCGATCTTGGACAGGTCGAGGATGTCGTTGATGATGGACAGGAGGTGCTGGGCAGCGGCGTCGATCTTGCGCAGACGCTCTTTCTGCAGTGGTGTCACGCTGTCCCGGTGCAGCAGGTGCGAGAGGCCCAGGATGGCATTCATGGGGGTGCGGATCTCATGACTCATGTTGGCCAGGAAAGCGCTCTTGGACCGGTTTGCCATTTCGGCAGCGGCACGCGCCTGCTCCACCTCGGTGGTGCGCGTTTCAACAAGTTCTTCGAGGTGGTGTCGGTACCGATCCAGCTCTGCGTTGATGGCCTGTTTTTCGGTGACGTCTTCCTTCACCGCTACATAGTTCGTGATGTCTCCTGTCAAATCCCGCAGTGGCGTGATGATGGCGAATTCAGTGTATTCGCCGCCATCCTTGCGCCGGTTCACGAAATACCCCTTCCAGGTTTCGCCCCGGATCAAGGTGTCCCACAGGTCCCGGTAGGTTTCGGGGTGCGTCTTGCCCGAATTCAGGACACGCGGGTTCATGCCGATGACTTCTTCGCGTCTGTAGCCCGTGATGTCGAGGAAAGTCTGATTCACGTATTCGATTTGGGCGTCGCGATTGGTAATGACGATACTCTCGGGGCTCTGCTCCACCGCAAGGGCCAGCTTGTTCAGCTCGACCTGGGCAGCCTTGCGTTCAGTGATGTCCTCGATCACCGAGATGAAATAGTCTGGCGTCCCGTCGTCTTTCCGGGTCAGCGCGGCGGTCAGATTGCCCCAGACGATGGAACCATC
The DNA here is from genome assembly GCA_024642505.1 of Gammaproteobacteria bacterium. Lineage (GTDB taxonomy): Bacteria > Pseudomonadota > Gammaproteobacteria > Steroidobacterales > Steroidobacteraceae > SG8-30. The sequence goes on along the minus strand of JAHEAZ010000145.1, from coordinate 1,882 downwards.
CTTGCGCAGATAGCGCTTTTCCATACTGAAAGAGTTGATCTCCCCGGCCAGCATGCGGCGCACCAGAGGAAGTTGAGTTGCCAGGTCTTCCGGATGGGTGATTTCGCCGTAGGTCATCGTCAGGAGTTCTGCGCGCTGGTAGCCTGTGAATGCGCATAACCGGCGGTTGACCTGCAGCCAGCGACCATCAATCGACGTCAACGCCATGCCCACTGCCGCATGCCTGAAGATGGCCACGAAGCGTGCATCGCTTTCGCGCAAGGCTATCTCCGCCTGCTTGCGTGCCGTGATGTCGGTGAAAGTCACGGCACATTGCCCCGATCCAGCCTGGTAGGCAGAGACGGAGTAGTGGCGATCAAGTAGCTCGGACTGCCGCTCGAAGTCCTTCGATTCTCCACTCAGGGCAATCCGTCCGTAGGTGCCAATCCAGTCCGCCGGGTCGTCTTCTATGCCGGGCAACACGTCGGTCAGGCGCTTGCCGATGGTTTCCGCCACTTGCAGTCCGGTCGTGGCTCCGAATTCCTTGTTGGCCGCGAGGATGACCAGATCGACTGGCTGCCCGGCGTCGTCCTGAACCACCTGGAACAGGACAAAACCGGCGGACATCTTTTCGAAAAGGAGCCGGTAGCGTTCCTCGCTCTGTTGCAAGGCAGTTTCTGCCAGCTTTAGCGAGGTGATGTCGAGCAGGACACCACGTACGAGCACTCCCTGGCCGGCAGTATCCCGTTTGACCACCTGACCTCGCACGAACAGCCAACGCAGGTTCTTGTCTGGCCAGACAACGCGAAAATCCAGGGAGTAGTGATCCGGCCCGCCCGCCGCCAGAGACCGCTGAATGATCGCATCGGATCGCTCACGATCATCCGGGTGGACGGCATTCCGGAAGGTGTCCAGGACCCATTTTTCCTGCCATTCCATGCCGTACAACTTGTCGTGATTCGCCGTACGGGTCATGTGGCCAGCGACGAAGTCATACTCCCATACCGCGATGCCGGCCATCCGGGTCGTCAGGCGCAGACGTTCCTCGCTCTCGCGCAGGGCGGCCTCTGCCAGCCTTTGCGCAGTGACATTACTGAAGATGACCGCGCATTGCTTCGGCGCCGGCTGATAGGCGGTGATGTGATAGGACATTCCGGGCCGGCGCGCCGAGTCAAGATGAAATTTCCGGGGCTCGCCACTCAGGGCAACGTCTCCGTAGAGTCCTATCAGGTCTACGTCACCTTCCTTTACGCTGGGCAGGACGTGGGTCAATCGTTTGCCTGCCGCTTCATGAATATCCAGATTCGTGTCCCGCGCAAAAACGTCATTTGCGGCGAGTATGGTGAGATCGACCGGGGCGCCTTGGTCATCCTGAACGACTTCAAAAAGGACAAAGCCGGCGCTCATGTTTTCAAACAGCGCCCGGTATTGCTTCTCCGATTCAACGAGAGCAAGACCCTCCTTCCGACTTTCCGTGACATCCATGGCCATGCTGATGACCTGACGGCGACCATCGGGTAGACGCCCTATCGGTGCGGAGCTGAACTCCCAGATACGCGTCTCTCCGGATCTTGTGAGAATTTGATAGTCACCTTCGCTCACCCGACTGGTCAGGCTATAAAGCCGCTCAATATCGTCGCGCACCGTCGGCTGTTGTTTGCCATACGCGAGTCGGATCCAGTCATCAATGGTGGCCAGCTCTTCTCTGGTATAACCGGTGATGTCGCACCAGGCGTCGCTCACCTGAAGGATTGTGCCGTCATCGGCATGAAGGAGCATTGGAAAGGGCGACCCCATCACCATGCGTTCGAACTGGATCTTGCGTTCGATCAGCTCGCGATCCACGCGACTGCGGTGCAGACGCGCCGACAGCAACAGGCCCAAAAGGAGGGTCAACAAGGGG
>JAHEAZ010000072.1 GCA_024642505.1 Gammaproteobacteria bacterium | reverse complement strand
TGCCTGGGCGTCAGCAGACGATCCGTATGCCCAGCCCAACAGGGCGCCACCGTTCCTGGAGCTGTGGACTAATGAAGGGCTCACGGCAGTGCATGCAGGCGGAATCGGCATCGATTGCCAGGCCTGCCACTCGGAGGCCGCGGGCATTGCCCGGACCTTCAGCGAACTGCACACGGGCTACGACGCGACGATCTATGACGCGACCGGAACCAAGTATCGGGACATGGCCGCCAATCAGATCACCGTCACCAGCGTGACCAAGACGGGCGACGTGCTGGATATCAAGATCGGTTCGCCCAACACCGACATCGTGCCCCAGGTGACAGTGTCGTTCTACGGCTGGGATTCCAAGGACTTCCTGGTCAGCTGTCACACCCGGGATGACAACGGTAACCGGATGGAAAAGACCATCGGTACGGACAACCCGCTGTTCACGGAAGAGGCGGACAGTGTGGCCGGTGCCTGGCACGTGACCCTGGACCTGGCGGCCTACACACCAGCGGCAGGCACGGGCCTGGACAACATGTCCATTCCTGACCTGATTGCGGCCGGCAAGGTCAAGCAGGCCGAGGTTGCCGTGTTGCCATTGCTCGTAGTGGACGGCATCCCGGTTGCCCTCAATGCACCGTCAATGACCGTCGACGTGTCCGCGGATGGGGTGGACCAGTTTGTCCCCAACTACTTCAAGGGCACGGCGGCGCTGGTCGACGAGACCAAGTGCAACGCATGCCACGATGCGCTGGCAACCACGTTCCACACCACGCGTGCGAGCGATGTCAACATCGAAGGCGCGGGGAACAGGAGTGGCAACATCGTGGTCTGCAGGACCTGTCACGTGGTGACTTCCGGTGGTTCTCACCTGGAGATGCAGTCGCGTTCGATCGACTCGTATGTCCATGCGATCCACTCGTTCCAGGACTTCGACTCGGGTGACATCGACTTCACGGATCCCGTCGAGGCGGCAAGGTATGACCTCCACGTGGAGCATGTCTTCCCGAACTTCACGATCAGGAACTGTGAGGCCTGCCACGTCGGCCCGGATGTCGGAGGCAAGGTTGTCTACAACGTGCCAGACCAGTCCAAGTCGATGCCGGCGCGCTTGTCGGGATCCGACGAATGGAACGTCGACCGGAACATCGGCACCGTGCCGACTTACGTGACCGGTCCCGCGTCCAAGGCCTGCGGTGGTTGTCATAGGGCGAACTTCATCACCGAAGACGAAGCCGGTGAACTCGCCTCGTGGAACCAGCACACGGCGAATGGCGGGTATCTTGTCGACGACAGCAAAGCGACTGGAGCCGACGACTCTGGATTCGTCTACGACGCGATCGACAAGATCATGAGCATGTTCGAGTAAAACCCAAGGTGAGAGGTGGGCCTCCGGGCCCACCTCGATCTTCCTGACCAGACGACATGCGAGGTGGGCTTTCGGGCCCACCTCTTTTTTTGTGCCGGAGCTCGTGGAGAGAGGCGCCCCAAAAGAAAAGGGCCGGCAGTGCCGGCCCTGTCCAGTTGCCGAGTCACGGCGGACCGGCCGTTACTCGACGGTCACCTCGGCATCTTCGATGATCACCGGGTACTGGTAGCCCATGCCGAAGTCCTTGTCGAGCGCGACCTTCCCGGTCACGACGACGGTGGCACCTACTTGCGGCAGGTCCGCCGTGGTGGTCACCGTGAGGTCATTGGTGCCCTCGGCGCCGCTGCCGTCCCGGACGTGCAGCCAGTTCTTGTCCATGATCATGGCATTGGTCTTCACGACCTTGCCGCGGACAACCACATTCGCATCGGCGAGCGCGTCCTTCTCGGCAAATACCTCCGCGATGGTCTTGCCGCCCTCCGCCCTGGCGATGCCCGTCAGGTCAACCTCGGTGCCTGGCGCGGCAGCCGGTGTGGGGTGCGTCACGGCGATCGGTGAGCCGGCCGGGGTCGCAGCCGATGCTGCTTCCTGGGCTGGCGGCTGTTCCTTGCCACAGCCGGCTGTGGCGAGCAGGGACAGGGCGAGCAGACTATGAATGGTTGCCTTTAACACAGGGGAAATCTCCCGATTCGTTTGGGTGAAATTCATGAGGGGCGTAAGTCTAATGAACGGCACTCAGCTTCGCATGCGGTTGGGCGCGTAGTGGCGTAGGGGGTTATCCCGTCCGGCGGGCTCCCGAACCATACGTCCGGCACGCCGGCTTAGCGCGCCGCTTCCGTCAGGTAGTCGACCGCCTGGATAATGAGATCGTCCGGCAGGTCGGCACGGCCGCCCTTGGGCGGCATGTAGCCGGCTGAGCCGGTGTATCCCTCGATGGCGTGCTTGTGCAGCGTGGCGGCACCCTGTGCCAGACGCGGCGCCCAGGCGGCCTTGTCGCCCGTCTTCGGGGCACCGGCGATGCCGGCCGAGTGGCAGGCGGCGCACACTGCCGTATACGTCTCCTCGCCATTGGCCGGGAGTGCCGCCGCAGCGGATTCGGCCTCGGCACCCGGGGGTGGGGCGATGGTCAGGGCGGAATTGTCCTGGCCGGCTACTGCGAGCTGGCCAAAGGGCTTGATCCGCTCGGTGACGTCACGCTGCAGCAAGGGGTCGCTGTCGACCTGGGACTCGCTGATCCCGCCGCCGACGATCCGGGCCAACACGAACAGGCCAATGGTAATGGCGACGAGGATGCCCAGCACCGAGCTGAAAACGTTGAAGAAATGGTCGTCGTGCTTGCTCACGAGGGTCCCCGCGGGTGCGCCTGAAAACGGTCGCGGAGTATAGCCGCTCCGGCCCCATGCGCGGAAGGCTCAGATTGGACGCCCCTTGCGCCGCGCCGGTACAATCCCCGTTCGCGATGCACAAGGGGCAGCTGCCGCCTGCCGTCACGTCGGCAGAAAACGGTACCCGCCGCCGCAAACCATGCGCCCGTAGCTCAGCTGGATAGAGTGACGGTCTCCGAAGCCGTAGGTCGTGGGTTCGACTCCCGCCGGGCGCGCCAATTGAAACAGAGTCCTCCGCAAGGAGGGCTCTTTTTTTCGGGGACAGTTTACTGATTTCATAAATCGACCCGTCCGAAGGCGGTGGGTCGGCAGCGTCATGAAATCAGTAAACTGTCCCCGGATTAGCGCCGCCTGCCGCCCGTTACAGCCAGCCGCGCCGTCGGAAATACGCGAACGGCAGCACCGCCGAAATCACCATCAGCAGCAGCGCCAGCGGATAGCCCAGCTTCCAGCCGAGTTCCGGCATGAAGTGGAAATTCATGCCGTAGATGCTCGCGATCAGGGTCGGCGGCAGGAACGCGACCGCGGCGACCGAGAAGATCTTGATGATGTCGTTCTGCTCGATGTTGATCAGGCCGAGCGTTGCCTCGAGCATGAACGAGGTCTTGTTGTTGACGAAAGACGCATGGTCGGACAACGCCAGCACGTCGCGTGACAGCGTCTTGAAGCGCGAGCGCAGCTCCGGCGTCATGTCGACGGCGCCGGACTGCTGCGCGTAGCTCAGCAGGCGTCCCAGGCTGACCAGGCTTTCACGTGACTTCGACACCAGGTCACCGATGCGACCGATGCGCTCCATGACCGCGCGCATGTCGCGCGAGACGCTCTGACGGCGTTGCCGAGGCGCAAATATGCCGGCCGACAGCTCGTCGATATCGGCGCTGATGCGCTCGAGGATATCCGCGCTGCGCTCGATCACCGCTTCCAGCAGCCCGGCCAGCACGCCAAGCGCTGAGCCCGTCGTTGCGGGATGACGCTCGGCATAGGAGATGAACCGGCGAAACGGCAGCGGGTCGTGATAGCGGTTGGTGATCAGCTTGTTGCGCACCAGGATGAAGGTGATCGCCGCCGCCTCGGGCCGGTCGGTGTCGATCCGGGTCACGATTGTGGCGGTCATGTACAGTGCGCCATCTTCCTCGTACAGCCGGTTCGAGGTCTCGATCTCGCGCATTTCCTCGCGGGTCGGCACCTCGATGGAGAGGAACTGCTCGACGGCCCGTTCCTCCTCGAGCGTCGGCTCCTGCAGGTCGACCCACAGGCAATGTTCGGGAATGACCGCGGGCGATGGGTCCAGGCGGGTGAGCCCGTGGGGCTCCGGAACGAAGCAGTTGAGCATGGCTGGCTCCAGGTCTGATGCCTTTTAGCACAGTCCCGAAATGAAAGCGCCCGCGGTCAGGCGACCCGCGGGCGCGGATGGGTACGCAGCGCCCGGTTCAGCGCGCGGCGCGCTCCCGGGCGGCCAGGTCGCCGATCAGTTCGAAGAACTGGTCGATGCCGCCGGCCATGCTGACGTCGGTCATGTACTTGCCTTGTACGACGACCATCGGCGTGTGATCGGCCAGGTAGCGGCGCGACAGGTTCTCTGCCTGCCGCAGCTTGTTCTCGATGGCGAACGAGCGGTAGGTGCGGGCAAAGTCTTCCGCGCTGACGCCCTTCGACAGCAGGAATTCGCGTACCTTGCGCTCGGTCGCGGCAGTGTCCACCCGGTTGCCGGAGACCACGGTCAGCGGGTTGCGGTTGACGTGCAGCTCGCGGAAGACCGCCAGGTTGAGTTCGGCGGTCTTGCCGAGCGCCTCGAGGGTGTAGAACAGCCTGGCGTCCTCGCGTGCCACCTCGTTCCAGACGACCGGCATGCGCACCAGCTTGACGTAATCGGGCTTGCCTTTCTGCTCCCAGGCTTCGAGCTGCGGCTCCAGCGTGAAGCAGTGGCCGCAGCCATACCAGAAGATCTCGGTTACCTCGATCTCGCCCGGCGCAACGGACACCGGCTGGGCGGCGGGCAGGGGCGCGAAGTGCTGTCCGGACTGCCACTTCGACGGCAAGGTGGCCGACGGGGCCGGCGTGTTGGCAGCAATCGCGGCCGCGATGGGGCTGATCGACGCCGTGGCGTCGTCCACTGACTCGCCGTCGGCAGCGGGACCCGTGGCGGCGGCCGTCTCGGCTCCCGTGGGTTCAGCAGGTGCTGGCTGAACCGCTGCTGCGGCCTGTTGCTCCGCCGCCGGCGCGGTGGCTTTGGCAGACGGGTCCTGGGCGTCGCGGCCGCCGCAGGCGGCCAGTCCGAGCGCCAGCGCGGCGCAGGCAAGGAGTCGATTCATGCGGGAACTCTCCGGGGTCAATTCATCTTTTGAACAGCGGCGACAGCACGAAGTTCCATGCTGATCGCGTCGCCACGGCCGGCTGGCTCAGCGCAGGCCCTGCAGGTAGGAGGCAACCGAGCGCATGTCCTCGTCGCTGAGCTTGGCCGCCACGAACTGCATGATCTCGTTTCCGGCTGCCTTGCGCTCGCCACTGGCGTAGGCCTTGAGTTGCGTGTACGTATAGAGCGAATGCTGGGCGCGCAATGCCGGATACCGCGCCGGGGCGTTTCCCTGGCCCTGCGGGCCGTGACAGGCGATGCACGCGGGAAGATCGCGCGTCGCATCACCGCCGCGATACAGCTGCTCGCCCCTGGCGACCAGCGACGGATCGGCCTCGAGCCCCTGCAGCGGCTGGCGCGCGAAGTATGCCCCAAGGTCGGCCATGTCCTGCTCGCCGAGGATCATGGCGTTGGGCGCCATGATGACGTTGTTGCGGACCCCCTGCTTGAACAGCTCGAGCTGTGCGGCAATGTAGCTCGCGTGCTGCCCGGCGAGATTCGGCCATTCCGGATTGACGCTGTTGCCATTCATGCCGTGGCAGGCGCCGCAGACGACCGCCTTCTGCGCTCCCGCCTCGGGATCTCCCGTATCCGCGAGCGCGGTCGGTGCTGCCAGGACGGGAACCAGGGCCATGACGGCGATCCACTTCTTCATCTGCGCCAAACTCCATGCCGCGCGGCGGGCCCGGGTGGGGAATGTCCGGTTGGACGGCCTGCCTTCGAGCCGGGCATTATACGCAAGCCACCCGCCGCAGCGTCCATCCCTCCTGCCTGATGTCAGCTTACCCAAATGCCAGGTTCCTGAAGAGCGCCCATGATCCGGGCGACTTTTGCGAGGATTTTGGGGTCGAGGTCGCGTTTTCCGGCCGGTCCAACAGCGGCAAGTCGACGGCAATCAACCTGATTGTCCATCGCCGCGACCTTGCCAGGACCAGCAAGACGCCCGGGCGGACGCAGCTGGTCAACTTTTTCGAGCTGAATCCCGGTGAACGCCTGGTGGACCTGCCGGGCTACGGCTACGCCAAGGTGCCGCCGGCCATGAGGCAGCATTGGCGGCAGCTGATGGACGCGTACTTCGGGTCGAGGGCCTCGCTGTCGGGGCTGTTTATCGTCATGGACGCGCGCCGACCCCTGACCGAGACCGACTGGCAGATGATCGAGATGGCTGCGGCGCGCGACTGCCGCGCGCATGTGCTGCTGTCCAAGTGCGACAAGCTCGGCCGCAACGATGCCCGCGAGACGATCAAGCGCGCGCGGGCCGAGCTCGGCGAGGCAGCGACCGTGCAGTTGTTCTCCGCGCTCTCCAAGGAAGGCGTCGATGAAGCCAGGCGGGTGCTCAAGTCGATGCTGGCCCGTCAGCGCGGTGCGCCGGCCGTGAACGAACCGCTGGTGCAGCCATGGGAGCAACGAGGCTGACCACGTCCATCCGTCCGCGGCTCGGAGCGGGGTCCGTCGCTTGAGTACGCGTAATCTCCGGCAGCTGATGAAGCCGCGTTCCGTCGCGGTCATCGGCGCGTCGGACCGGCCCCACAGTGTCGGCGCCACGGTCATTCGTAACGTACTTTCCGGTGGGTTCAAGGGCTCGATCTGGCCGGTGAACCTGCGCCACTCGACGGTGGCTGGCGAGCGTGCCTATCGCTCCGTCGACAAGCTGCCCGAGGCGCCCGACCTGGCGGTGATCTGCACGCCCCCGCAGACGGTGCCGGAGTTGATTGCCCAGCTGGGGGCCTTCGGAACACGTGCGGTGGCGGTACTCACGGCAGGACTCGACGCCACTACGCTGGACGACGGACGCACGGCCGTGGCTGCCATGCTCGATGCCGCAAAGCCGTACTGCCTGCGCATCCTGGGTCCGAATTGTGTCGGGTTGCTCGTTCCCGGCATTGGCTTGAACGCGAGCTTCGCGCACGTCAATGCGCGCCCGGGCGAGCTGGCCTTCATCTCACAGTCCGGCGCGCTGACGACGGCAATGCTGGACTGGGCGCGGGCCAACCAGTTCGGATTTTCCCATTTCCTTTCGCTAGGAAACTCAGCCGACATCGATTTCGGTGACCTGCTCGATTACCTCGGCAGTGACGCCGACACCCGCGCAATCCTGCTCTACATGGAGTCGGTGGGCCCGGCGCGCAAGTTCATGTCCGCAGCGCGTGCGGCGGCGCGCAACAAACCGGTCATCGTCGTCAAGGCGGGCCGCAGTCCGCTCGCCGCCAAGGCGGCTGCGTCGCATACCGGCGCGCTGGCCGGCGTCGATGCGGTCTACGACGCCGCCTTCAGGCGTGCTGGCATGCTGCGCGTGGACACTACCCGGGAGCTGTTCGGTGCGGCGGAGACGCTGGCCAGGATCCGCGGCGTCCGGGGCGACCGGCTGGCGATCATGAGCAATGGCGGTGGCCCGGCGGTCATGGCCACCGATGCGCTGATCCGGGGCGGCGGACGGCTGGCAGAGCTCGCGCCCGAGACGATCGAGGCGCTCGACGCCGTGCTGCCGGCGACCTGGTCGCATGGCAATCCGGTGGACATCATCGGCGACGCTCCGGTGGAGCGCTATCCTGCCGCGCTGCGCCCGTTGATCGCGGATCGCAATGCGGATGCCATCCTGCTGATCCACGCGCCGACGGCGATCGTCCCGGCTGAGGCGGTCGCCCGCGACTGCGCGCAGCTCATGGCCGAGGCGCCGCACCCGGTGCTGGTGTGCTGGCTCGGCGCCGACTCGATCACCCAGGCGGACGCCATGCTGGCCCGGGCCGGCCTGCCTACCTTCGCCACCCCCGAGGAGGCGGTGACCGGGTTCCTGCAGCTGGTCGCCTACCACGAAAACCAGCAGCAGTTGCTGGAGTCACCGCCATCGTTGCCGCAGGACTTCGAGCGCGATCCCGTGGCGGCCCGCGCGATCATTGCCACGGCGCTGTCCGAGGGGCGCACGATGCTCACCGAGCCTGAGTCCAAGCGGCTGCTGGCAGCGTATGCGATCCCGGTGGTCGAGACCGAGGTGGCGGCATCGCTGGAAGACCTGCCGGCGATCGGCTCCAGACTCGGCTATCCGTTGGCACTGAAGATCAACTCGCCCGACATCACCCACAAGACAGACGTCGGGGGAGTGGTGCTGGACATCGGATCAGAAGAACTGTTGCTGGCGGCCGGCGAAGCGGTGCTGGCACGCGCACGCAAGCGCCGACCGGACGCACGTATCGAGGGCCTTGCGGTCCAGAAGATGATCGAGCACGAGGGCGGGCACGAACTGATAGCCGGCATCGCGACCGATGCGACCTTCGGGCCGGTGCTGCTGTTCGGCCAGGGTGGCACCGCGGTCGAGGTCATCGGCGACCGCGCCATCGCGCTGCCCCCGCTCAACCCAACGCTCGCACGCGATCTCATCGGCCGCACCAGGGTGGCGCGCCTGCTCGATGACTCGCGGTCGCATCACCCGGTGAACCGGGAGGCGCTGGAATTGGCCCTGGTGAAGCTGTCGCAGCTCGCTGCGGACCTGCCCGAGGTGGCTGAACTCGACATCAATCCGCTTGTTGCCGATTCCCGTGGCGTGGTCGCGCTGGATGCGCGGGTGCGGATCGATGCCGCCGCACCGGGCGGCCGCGACCACTTTGCGATCCGGCCCTATCCCAAGGAGCTCGAGGAAACCATCGAGTTTGGAGAAGGAACCGTCCTGCTGCGGCCGATTCGCCCCGAGGACCGCGCCAAGCACGAGGCGTTCATCGCCCGCAACACGCCGACCGACATGCATGCGCGCTTCTTCCGGATGGTCAGGGAGTTGCCGGCGTCGGAGATGGCGCGCTTCACCCAGATCGACTACGAGCGCGAGATGGCCTTCATCGCGGTCGGCCGGGACGACGCCGGCCTGGAGGAGACGCTCGGTGTGGCGCGCGCCCATGCGGACGCGGACAACACCGAGGCGGAGTTCGCGATCATCGTGCGCTCCGACCTCAAGGGGAAGGGGCTGGGCGCGGCGCTGCTGACCAAGCTGATCGACTATTGCCGCAGTCGCGGGACGTCGCGCCTGGTGGGCGAGGTCTTCGCCGACAACGAGCGCATGCTGCGCCTGTCGCGCGATTGCGGTTTCCACATCGTCGGCCGGCACGATGCGGTCGTGGACCTGTCTCTCGACCTGCAGGCATAGAAAAAGGGGACTGTCCCCTTCTTCTAGTCGTCAGCGGTGAAGAAGAAGCAGCACTGCGGCAGGTCCAGGAACTCGTGCTGCTTGGCGAATACCCGGCGCTGCATTTCCTGTGCAGCGGGACCCGCGCGGCGTGTCTCGAGTTGGTGCGCGTCGTGGGCCCAGGTCTCCACCAGCCCGTCAAAGGGTTCGGCGGTGCCGCGCTCCATGGCGATCCGGTCGTTGGCTTCGATGGCGAGCGTGGTGCTGAACGACACGCGGATCGCCGCCAGCTGGTCCGACAGGTCCTGCCACAGCACCTTGTACTCTTCCCAGTGCTTGCGAAATTCGGCCGGCGACAGGTCGGGGTGACGGCGCAGGCACTGGACGTACTTGATCATGATTGAGATTCCGCGGCGGGTCGCGCGATTCCGCCGCCTAGCATACCGCCTGCGGCACGAAGCGACAGAATCGATGACGAAGTCTACCCGACAGCCACGCGTAAAAAACCCAGCGGATCCTGCGACCCGCCGGGCAGATGAACCCGGCTTGGGGATGCTGTCCGGGTACGCCCGCTCAGGGAGGTAAGCGGGGAGCACCTTGCGGCGCTCAGAATCTTGGACGAGCGACCGCGGCAAAAAGTTCCAGCCCCGTCATGCCTCCCGGGACTGAACATAACAGATTGAAAAATATGTAATTTCTAGTGTGCGTCGTCCCAGTTGGCACCCACTCCTGTATCGACCTTGAGCGGCACGTCGAGCTCCGCGGCCGAAGTCATGAATTCCACCAGCCTGGCGCGGACTTCATCGATCGCGTCCGTGGTCACTTCCAGTACCAGTTCGTCATGGACCTGCATGACCAGCCGGGCGCCGGGATGCTCGCGCTCTATCCAGCCATCCACCGCAATCATGGCTCGCTTGATGATGTCCGCCGCAGTGCCCTGCATTGGCGCGTTGATGGCGCTGCGCTCGGCATACTGCTGCTGCTGCCGGTTGCGCGAGCGGATGTCCGGCAGGTACAGGCGCCGCCCGAAAACCGTCTCGACATAGCCTTGCTCACGAGCCCTGGCGCGCGTCTCGTCCATGTAGCGCTTCACGCCGGGATAGCGCTCGAAGTAGCGGTCAACATACTGCTGCGCGGTGGCGCGGTCACTGCCGAGCTGGCGTGCCAGGCCAAAGGCCGACATGCCGTAGATCAGCCCGAAGTTGATCGCCTTGGCCGCGCGCCGTTGCTCGGCCGTCACGTCTCCGAGAGCGACACCGAGAACCTCGGCCGCCGTCGTCTGGTGGATATCACGGTCCTCGGCGAACGCCTCGAGCAGGCTCGGGTCCCCCGAGAGGTGCGCCATGATCCTGAGTTCGATCTGCGAGTAGTCGGCGGCGAGCAGCAGCTGGCCCGGCGGCGCGATGAAGGCCTGGCGGATGCGACGGCCTTCCGGCGTACGGATCGGGATGTTCTGCAGGTTCGGGTCGCTGGATGACAGCCGGCCAGTCACGGCAACGGCCTGGTGATAGGAGGTGTGCACACGGCCGGTTCGGGCATCGACCTGCCCGGGCAGCTTGTCGGTGTAGGTGGACTTCAGTTTCGCGAGTCCGCGGTACTCGAGGATGATCCGCGGCAGCGGGTAGCTGACGGCCAGTTCCTCGAGTACGTCCTCTGCGGTAGAGGGCTGGCCTTTCGGCGTCTTGCGCAAGGCCGGCAGGCTCAGCTTGTTGAACAGGATCTCCTGCAGCTGCTTCGGCGAGTCGAGATTGAAGGGCTGGCCGGCAGCCTCATGGGCCTCCTGCTCCAGCTCTCCAAGACGGCGGGCTATCTCGCCGCCCTGGCGCCTGAGCGCATCGCGATCGACCAGCACACCATGGTGTTCCATGCGAAGCAGCACCGGGACCAGCGGCTGCTCGATCTCCTCGTACAGCTTCCTGAGAGCTGGCTCCTTCGACAGCCCCTCCCACAGCACCCGGTGCAACTGCAGCGTAACGTCGGCGTCCTCCGCGGCGTAGTCGGCTGCAGTTTCGACCGCCACCTGGTTGAAGGGGATCTGCTTGGCGCCCTTGCCGGCGACGTCCTCGTAGTGGACGGTCTCGATACCCAGGTATCGTCGTGCGCAGGAATCCATGTCGTGTCGCGTCGCGGTCGAGTTCAATACATACGACTCCAGCATCGAGTCGTAGCGCATCCCGTCAAGTGTGATGCCGTGATTCGCCAGCACGTGTGCGTCGTACTTGAGGTGATGTCCCACCTTGGCCGCGTTAGCGTCCTCGAGTAACGGCTTGAGCTTGCCGAGCACCGCCTCGCGGGAAAGCTGGTCC
>JAHEAZ010000144.1 GCA_024642505.1 Gammaproteobacteria bacterium | reverse complement strand
GGTGAATCAGTTGGGGAACGTCCCGCCCGTGTCAATCGATCCGGTGGGGTTCACAAGTGAAAAGTAAAAGGAAGGCTGAAGGGAGCGGGACTTGAATGGCACGAAGTCAGGGAGTATAATCGTTGATTCTTCTGCTGCACGGCTGGCCGGGACGTCCAGCCCTGCTATGAGGCCACCATTGTCGAGAGGAAAATTGCGTCCGTCCCACAGAAACAGAATACTGTGGGTCCTAGACTGGGGATTGAAAGTCTGAACGGTGAGGACCTACTCCGCCCGAACACGTGGGCTGTCAGCCGGCACGGTCCATCCTGCTATCCAAGCGCGGTGCAATGACCGCTGATATGATGACTTATACGGAGGCGGCGATGGGGAGTAGCGCTTCAATCTACCAGGACGGACACCCGAGAGGTCCAAGGGCTGGAACGAACACGCGTGGTCCCCACCGCCAAAATCCTTAGCCGGTTTCAGACTTCAAAGAGAATCAGGCCGAGTTGCTCGGCGCTGCATCGGCCGGTGCGAAGGCGCCACAGATCGACGGCCAAGCGCCTGGCTGCGGCCGCCGCGGCGCGTTTCCTCATCCGTGGTCCGGTTGCTGCACGCACTTTGAGCAGGGGTCGATACTCTGGTTGCCAGGCAAGCATTCGCCAGGTCGCCTCGACCAGGTAGTGGCGAATCCTGGGATTGCCGCACTTGGTTACGCTGCCCTGTTTTCTGGTTTTGCCACTGGAGGATTCGCTGGGACACAAGCCGGTATAACTAGCCACCTGGCCCCGATTGCTGAACCGATCCCAGTGCATAACCTCCGCATCGATCATGGCCGCACTGAGGGCCCCGAGGCCTTTGGGCTGCAAGCTGCCCTTGACCAAGGCCTCGACCTGCTTGGTTACAACCAGCAGCTCCGCATCCAGCTCGACGGCCATCTTGTGCCACCAAAGCAGATTCTTCTTCAGCCACAGCGGCAAGGTTTCGCACAACTGCGACCAGACCGAGGGCTTCCACCACCTGGCCGGAGCATCGATACCCTGAGCGAGCATCATGCCGTGACCACGCAACTCACAGCGCGTGCGCTCCTTGGAAAGCGTCTGACGGTGACGACAAAGCGTACGAACCCGCTCTTGATCGATACTGGGCACATACACACTGGCGAACGCATCGGTGTTTCCTCGAACGTAGCGATCCAGACGCTGGCACAGTTCATGGGCATCGCGCTTGTCGGTCTTGATGCGCCGATGGCGTTCATCCCACATCTGCGGGGCCACCACATAGTTGGTCACACCCATCTGTTCGAGGCGTCGATGCAGACCGTAGCCGCACGGACCGGCCTCATAACAGCTGTAGAGATCACTCCCAGCTGCCAGGTGTCCGCCTATCCATTCGATCGCACGATCCCAGCCAAGCATTTGAGCCGGTTGGGGTAAGCGACCTCCCAGCTGACGGCACACCGTTATCTGCGCCTTGTGGACGTCCAAACCGAACTTGACCACGTCTGCTGTCTCGACTGACAGCCGACACCTGTGTATATCCGTTCTTTGTTTTGACATAACAGTCGGCAGGTTGACGCATTTTGCGTCGCCTGTCGGCTACATGTCATCTACCACGGGTGCTTTGTGAAGGTAGGGCGGGCCTCCGGCTTCGCCTAAATACGCTGGGACAGGCAGGACCAGCCGCCGAAGCTGATAGGGACTATGCTCTGGGCGGCGCTTCGGTCTGTCGTTTCTGGTTCGGTTTAGCCGCTTCGCCTGGCGTGAGCCTATCGAAGGGCTGTGCCGAAGAGTTCCCCTGTTTCGGGAACGCCGACATACCTGTCCCGACTCGTCAAAACGGTCGAGAGCGGCGTTGCGACAGGCTTTGGCAAGGACGACTCAGAGAGCCGTCCCTACCGGGAAGAGCCTGCCAGGACTACTACAACCTGCCACTGACGCCCGCGATGATCTGCACGCCGAAGGTATCGAAGCTGAAGTTGCGGGCGTAGCCAGCCGAGCGTTCACTGTATCGCTGCCGGGTCTGCTCGACATTGAATACGTTCCGGGCCGCGGCAAAAAGGCCGAAGCGGGGACTCATCTGGTACTCGACACTGACGTCGAGCGTGGTACGCGGTGCCACGTATTCACAAAAACCCTTCGCCTCTCCGTATTGCTTTCCCGTCAGCAGATCAAGCCGCTGTTCTCCCCGGTAGTTCCATTTCAGTTGCACCACCCATCGCCGTGGGCTCCAGGTGACACCCCAATTGGCCGAACGTTCGATGAAGTTGGAGAAATCCGCTTCGTTCGGTCCCTCCAGATTCAACGCCGTGGCATTGGCAAAGACGTTGATGTGCCTCCCCCACTCCCCGAAAACTTCAAGCGATTGCACGAGGTTGAGCTCGAGGCCGGAGATCCGCGCAACGCCGACGTTGAACGTGGTCCGCAGGTCAAGTCCCGCGTAGGCGGGGTCGAGACCCAGTTCGACCAGTTCGTCCTCCGTGGCCGGTCCTGACCGGATGCCCCAGAAGTCCGTGAGATCCTTGAGGAAGAGCCCAACCGAAGCCACCCCACCGCTCCGGGAGTAGTATTCGAGCGCAAGATCATAGCCGTCACCAAGCCACGGCCGCAGACCGGTATTGTTGGCGATAATCGTATTGGCCGGGATCTTACCGATCTCATCATCAAGGTCCAACTCCGTATCGTTGACGCGGACCAGCGGCAGGATGGTCTCAAAGTCCGGACGGCCAATCGTCCGCGCGTAGGAAAACCGCAACAAAAGGGTTTCACTCAGGCTGAAGCCCAGATGCAGGCTGGGGTGGCTTGTGGTGTAGGTCCGCTCCGTTTCATAACCACGCTCGACCGTATTGGCCATGACCTCGTCGAGTGTATTGACGGGGCCGTTAGTCTGCAGACCGAGACCGGCGTTCCGCGTCTGCTCCACCCGCACACCGCCAAGAATCTGAAGCCGGTTCTCCAGGAGGCCCATCTCAAACTGGGCATAACCGGCAGTGACACCTTCTTTTACGAAATAGGAATTCTGACGGCGGTAAACTTCGGCCGCGAACTCCAAATCAGCCTTGCCGAAGGGCGCCTGCGAAAAATGGGCGGGGTTCTCAACGAAGTCGTCCCAGAGCCGATAGGGGTCCGGCCACTGCTGCGGAGGCAGACCCCAGTC
>JAHEAZ010000143.1 GCA_024642505.1 Gammaproteobacteria bacterium | reverse complement strand
TCGACATGAGCACCACAGGGTTGACCCCAAGCGAGATCGCAGAGGTCCAGGATCTAAGCCGACAAATGAGTGATCATCTGATCGAAGCGCTCCACGCGTATCTGGCACGGTAACGTCACCCAGTCAGGGGTACCGCCCGAACTGGGAAGGGTCGCCACCGCCCCGAGCAATTTTCAGAGTCCCATCAGGACTGCGAAGGACTTCGGAGTGCGGGCAGCAATGCCCGCGCTCTGAATTGGTGCCACATGACACGCTCTGATCCGCTGGAAGCCACCAACGTCTGCTCCGGGTCGGTGACTGCCATCCCAGGCCCAGAACCGTGCATCCGAGCGTTGCTCGCATGCGCGTGATGGCTTCGGCCTCGATGGACCTGGTTGATAGGCGCTTGTCGTGCGTAGCGGGCAGGCGTCGAGCGCCGGTCAGGGCTCCCAGCCGCGGTGCCGGACGTGAGCCGGCACCTTGTGCGACGCGTTGCGCTCGCATTGCTCCGCGAGCCACTGGAACCACTCGGAGTCGGACGGGTTGTGTGTCTCCTCGCGGATCGCCTCGACCCAGGGTCGCAGGCGCCGCCACAAAACAATCACGACCCCGCCGATCAAGTCCGCTACCAGCGGAAACGGCGCGATACGACGGTAAACGAGGATGCCCATGGCCTCGAAATTTGTGCACATCATGTTGGCGGCCCGCTCGAACTCGGGTCCGGCCCGACGGATGGACTCGACGGTTGTCTCCTCCGGCAGCGAGGTGATGTCAATCATCGCCGCGCTGAATTCCGGACCCATGAACTTGCTGAGCAGCTCAAGCGCCACGGCTTCCCGCCGCTGCTGCCGGTATTCGTAGAGCTGGAGCAGGCCGAAAACCGTCCCGCCCACGAGCGTGGCGGCGGCGACGATCTGCGAAATGGCTACCCAGGTCTGCAGTTCCACCGCGCCTCCACGGCTTGCCCTTACGACTCGCGCAATTCTAGAACGACCTCTCGGTGATCCGCCACAGCAGCGTGTGCGATTCCCGGGCCCTTGGTGCCACCCACCAGCCAAGTCCTCTTGGTCCGCACTTACTGGATCACGCGGATGCAGGAGCCAACCGAGACAGCATGTCTCCTATCGGTCGGTAACTGCCGTTTCAGGGTAAGCCCAGCTGCCCCGACCAGTAACGGTTGGCTAACGGCCAGAAGCTGACATCTGCCAGACATCAAGAAACCCCGGCACAGGGCCGGGGTTTCTCGGGGTAAGCGGGCCAAACATTCAGATGGCAGCTCTACCCGTCCTTACGGCGGGTCAGCACTACCCCCTACTTCGAGCTCGTTCCACACTTCTGAAAGTAGAACTGACCCGAGGTGTCTTCCGGCCCAAACGGGAAGTAGACGCCGGCGATATTCATCCCGCCGGCGGTCACTTCATACGCCGAGCCACCCTGACAGTGTTCGCGCCAGGATGTCCCCATCTCGTTGTCCGTCCATGAATGGCTGGTGACCTGCCAATCCTCGTAACGGGGGCTCAGCAGGTCGGCCTCTAGGACCACCTGTCCTTCGAACGGCCAGGGCTCCACGCTCCAAGGTTCGAAGATGACGATCTCACCGTAGTTGCTGCAAAGCGGTGAGGCAGAGTCCATAACGACTTGAATCGAAGCCCTGCTCGGTGTCACCTGCAGTGCGTTGCGGTCGATCGGGCAGTCGAGGTTGCGATAACGGTATCCAGTTGGGCTCGAGCTGTTCTGGTTAACCCAAGCTCGGGTCTCTGTGTAACCTTCTGTCGGAGACCAGTTCTCGACGGCCGCGAAAGAACGACAGCGAGTGCCCTCGCCGAACGGGCGGCATACCCCGCCATCCGCGCTCGACATGATCCGTTGTTCGTGTGTCGGTGGTGGTTCAACCTTGGCTCCGTCGTCGGCCGCATAGGATGTTGGTACGGCAAGCATGAGACCTGCCGCCAGCGGCGCCAGATGTTTGCTCTTCATTGGATTGCTCCTTGATCAAGGGGCTGGGCCCATCAAGACCAGTGGGTCGTCGACCCCGTAACGACCACACTAGCCGTAACCAGCAGACCTGTAATACGCACAAGTGGAAGCGCTGCTTGCAGCTGTAAGTCGTCGTCGGCTACGACCATGCAGCATTGCAGCAGGATGTCCGTTACGGGTCGTAAAGCGCCCCTAACCGCAATGCAATATCTGGCTCCAATCACTACCTGGAGCCAACTATGTTTCAAGTCCTTTCCAACGTTCCGCGAGAGCCGTGGAACAAGGGCAAATTGACTGGCCAGAGGCCGCCTTTAAAGCTCAGAGAGATCTGGGGCATCCGCATTCGCCTGCAGTTGGCCCGGAACACTCGAGACCTGGCCCTGTTTAACCTAGCCATCGACAGCAAGCTTCGAGGCTGTGACCTCGTCCAGTTACGGGCCCTCGATATCAGCAACATGGGTCGAGTCATGCACCGGGCGACCATCATCCAAAGGAAGACCGGCAGACCCGTCCAGTTCGAGGTCACGGAACAGAGCCGGCATGCCGTCGCAGCGTGGATGCTAAAGGCTGGGATAGCCGGCCGCGATTTCCTGTTCCCCAGCCGTGTGCGCCCGGAGAGCCACCTATCTACCCGCCAATACGCCCGCCTGGTCCGCTCTTGGGTAGCCAGCATTGGGCTGGACCCGGTGGTCTATGGAACCCATTCGCTGCGGCGCACCAAGGCGACCCTGATTTACCGGCAGACCAAGAACCTCCGAGCAGTCCAACTACTCCTCGGCCATACCAAACTGGAGAGCACGGTTCGTTACCTGGGCATCGAGGTGGAGGACGCCTTGGAGATTGCCGAAAGAACAGATGCCTGATGTGGAGAGGGCCTGGCAAGCGGCCGCCTCACGAACGGTCGGCTAACGGCCATTGTCGGACAGCAGGAGCATGCGCGAAGATCGCGTGAAAGCGGACGTGACGGGACTTGAATCTCGACCTTAGCCAATCGCCGTACCGGTCAACAGAAGCAATGAGCGCCGTGCAGTTCCGCGAGATCACTACCGCCGACGTGCCCGCGCTCTTCTACGTTCGTCCGAGAACGCGTGAGAACGCGCTGACGCTCGAGGAACTGCAAGGGCTCGGCATCAATCCACAGAGCGTCATGGAGAGTCTCAACCAGTCCATCAAGGGCTGGGTATG
>JAHEAZ010000071.1 GCA_024642505.1 Gammaproteobacteria bacterium | reverse complement strand
AGGCCGGGAAGGCGCGGGACTGCATGGCGGAAGCGCTCACGAGATACGGCGGGATGTCGCCGCAGTGCTCGGCGGTCGCGGTGAATACCGAGAACAGCGCCGCCGAGGGCTTCGTCAGGCCGTCGCGGATGCGCCCCTGCAGCTGCAGCAGGTTGGAGCTGGTCGACTGCAGCACGTAGATGTCCCCGAGGCCGACTGCCAGCGTTGCCAGCTGCACGCTGCGCACGCCGAAGGCAAACTGGCCGCGGCCGACGTTCGACTCCTCCAGGATGTCCTCGGCTTCCACCAGCACCTTGACCGGAATGCCGGAGGAAAGCAGTTCCATCAGGTTGGCGTCACTCGATAGCGCCGGACGTCGACGCAGTGCGACGTAGTAGTCCGGAAAGATCTCGGCGTCCTGCTGCGTCAGCGAATGCTCGTCGTAGGCATCGAAGAACTCGTCGTGATGGGGCGGGTCGTAGCGGCCGTCGAGCTCGAGTTCGGCGATCGCCATGGCCTTGACCAGCTCGATCATCCGCGGCAACCGCTCGGCGAAGGCCTGCTTCACCGCGCGGCAGGTGTCGAACTCGAAGACATGGGATTCGGCGCCAGGGCCGGGGAAGAAGCGCTGCTCCTGCAGCACCGACAGGGCCCATTCAATCCGCTTGCGGCGCGTGTCGGACAGGCGGCTGGCCGGAGAACCCAGCGCCAGCAGCCGGGACATCCGGTCGAAGTCAAACAGCTGCCGCTGCTTGGTGCCGATTGCGGACTTGAGACTCTCCGGTTTGCGACCGGCCTCGGAGTGCACGAAGTCGGCGCGCAGGATGTCACTGAGCTTCATCGCCAGCGCGTCGATATCCTTGCGCACGCGTCTGACCTTCTCGCCCTGTACCACCTGCCAGGCATGGCGCAACAGCTTGCCCGGCATCGCCTCGTCGCAGTCGACGACCTCGCCATCGGCGCCCATCGACAGATAGGCGTGCAGCAGCGCATCGCGCACGGCCGGATCGCCGTCGGCGGTGAGCCTCTGGACGGCGATCTTCCACATCGCCGACAGCCGGCCCGTGGTGCCAGCGGCGGCAGCGCGCCGTATGTCGCGTTCAACGTGCAGCAACCGCTTGCGCATTGCCTCGCCGGTCGCTCCGGCAGGGGCCGCGTGTCGCGCCAGGTCGCTGACCAGGTCCTTCAGCGCGCGCGCAAAGGGCGCGCCAGGTGCCGGGCCGTCCACCAGCACCAGCGGGAAGTCGTAGCGCAGCCGCGTCAGTTCGCGATAGCGGGCGAGCAGCGCCGGGCGCAGCCCCAGTTCGTCGATGGGGTCTAGCGGCGGGCCAGGCTTGCGGCCGGTCAGGTGGAAGACAGTCTGGGCTTGTAGCGTCGCGTCCATGGTGGATCCGGCGTCAGGAGTGTGAGTGACCCGCGGACAGCGTCCTCAGGCGGCAGGTTGCTGGCCGTCGGGCCAGATGGTGAACTTGTCGAATTCGGCCTCGAGTCCAGCACGCATCATGCCTGGCCCGCGCCGCGCACCGGCGAGGCGGATGTCCTCGTAGCAGGGAATCGAAGGGTTGCGGTAGAGGATGCCAACCGGGATCGTCTCGGCATCGGAAGCGATCTCCCTGGCGCGGTCGATGTCGGCAGGGTCGTGCTGCTCCTGGTTGCGGTACAGCTTGGCGATCGCCGGGCTCGGCCTGACGCCGTCATCGTGGGTCAGCAGCAACGACCGCTGCGGGTCGTTCAGCCAGGGGTCAAAAGCCTTGGGCATGAACTCAGGGCAACGCTGGATGATGCGGACGAACGAGAAGCCCTTGTGGTGGAAGGCCGCCGAGATGATGTCGTAGAGCATGTCGGGGATCCAGTCGACCGCCTGTGCCACGAAGGACGCATTCTGCACGCCCAGCGTAACGGTCAGTGGGTTCATTGCATCGAGGTAGGAACCGCGCGGCGTGGTGTTGCTCTTGGTGCCGATCGGCGAGGTCGGTGAAGCCTGCTTCTTCGTCAACCCATAGATGTTGTTGTCGTGCAGCATCAGGGTCATGTTCATGTTGTAGCGGATTGCGTGGATCCAGTGCGCGGCGCCGATGCTGCAGCAGTCGCCGTCGCCGGTGTTTACGAATACATGCAGGTCGGGGCGGGCCAGCTTGATTCCCTGCGCGATGGGCAGGGCGCGACCGTGGACGCCGTGGAACCCGTAGGTCTTCATGTAGTGAGGAAAGCGGCTGGAGCAGCCGATGCCCGAGACGAACACCGTCTTTTCCGGCCTGAGGTCCTCGTCCCGGCACAGGCGTTGCACTGCCGTCAGGATCGCGTTGTCGCCGCAGCCGGTGCACCAGCGTGGCACGCCTCCCTGGTAGTCTTCCAGCGAGTGCTGCTCCTCGAACATCCGCATCAGGTGGCTGGTCGCGTTACTGGTCATGCCCTGGTACCCCTCATCTTCTCCAACCGCGTGCGGACTTCATTGCAGATATCGACTGGCTTGATGGGCCGGCCGCGAGACTCGCTCCAGCAGTCCACGTTCACCAGGTAACGGCCACGCAGCATCCACGCCAGCGCCGAGTAGCGTCGGTTGTCGTGGTTGATGATGTCGTCGCTCAACCTGTCGGACCAGTTGTTCTCGATGGTCACCACGTGCTTGAAGCGGCGCAGGATCTCGCCGATACCGGACGGCATCGGCTGCAGGAAGGTCAGATGCAGCGAAGAAACGCTGCGGCCCTCCGCCTGCAGTCGCGTGACCGCTTCCTCGATGGCGCCCCGCGTGCTGCCCCATCCGACCAGCAACAGATCGCCTTCCGGACCGCCGAAGACCGCGGGCGTAGTCAGCGTCTGCTGCAGTGCCGCCAGCTTCAGGCTGCGGTGACGCAGTCCTTCCTCGTTGGTCGCGGGGTCGTAGGCCACCCGACTGTTGCGATCGTGCGCCAGTCCCGTGATGGTGTGCATGCCGCCGGGCTGGCCGGGAACCATGCGCTGGAACAACCCGGTGAACTCGTCCCAGTCGTAGGGCTTGGCGCCGGCGGGCACCGGGCTCTGGTCGACCGGCGGTGCCTGCCACTCCTCGTCGAACTGTGGCCGCGGGAACTGGGTCTGCGCCGTCGCCAGGCTCGAGTCGGAGAGCACGACCACCACCATGTTGAAGGTCTCGGCGATCTTGCGTGCGGTGATCACCGAGTAGAAGCAGTCCTCGATGCCCGACGGTGCGATCACCACCTTCGGCGCGTCGCCGTGGCTGCCGTAGATCACCGTCAGCAGGTCACCCTGCTCGACCTTGGTCGGCTGGCCGGTGCTGGGCCCGCCGCGCTGCACGTTGATGACCACCATCGGAATCTCGGCCATCACTGCCAGACCGATGGCTTCCTGCTTGAGTGAGTAGCCGGGGCCGGAAGTGACAGTCACCGCACACTTGCCGGCATAGGAGGCGCCAATCGTGAAGGCGGCCGCCGCAATCTCGTCCTCGGCCTGGTGCACCAGCCCACCGACGCGCTCGAAGACGTCGCTCAGGTAATGCGAGACCGAGGTGGCCGGCGTGATCGGGTACATGGCGCAGATCTCCATGCCCGAGGCCAGTACGCCCAGCGCCAGCGCGGTGTTGCCATTGACCACCACCTGCGGCTCGGTGGCCTTGATGGCCGGGATGCGGTACTTGAAGTCCAGGTTTTCCTCCGCCCAGGCGAAACCTGCTTGCAGCAATTTCTGGTTCGCCTCGATGACCTTGGCGGATTTCTTCTTCAGTGCAACCGCGACCTGTTCGCATCCCAGGGCCACGTCGAGGCTGTAGATGCAGCAGAGCATCCCCAGTGCCCACATGTTCTTGCCCTTGCGCGCATCGGATACGATCTTCAGGCACTCCCGTTCCATCGGGATCTCGATGACCCTGAAGCCGTCGTTCACCAGGCGCTCGTAGGTCTCGGCATACGCGGCGCGTATACCGGCGTCGCGGTGCTCGCGCCACATGGATTCGAGCAGGATAACGCAGCCGGGCTTCAGCTCGCCTTCACGCACGCGGCCGAGCAGTACCTGCTCGTTGAAGGCCACCACCAGGTCGGTCTCGTCGCCACCGTTGGTGACGCTGGTCGAGCCGAGGCGGATGCGGTTGCCGCTGGCCCCGGCGATGCTGCGCGCCGGGGGCTGGATCTCGGCCGGGATGATCTCGGTGGTCCAGACGCCGTTGCCCATGCGGGCGGCGATCGAGCCGAGGGACTGGCCGCAACGCTGCGCGCCCTCGCCCGAGTCGCTGACGATTTCGACGATGTGTTGCTGGATGTCGACTGCAGCCCGATGCGGGACTGCTGCTGCTGCGGTGGCGTTCATGGCGGGCAGGGGCCTCGCGAGGGTTCAGGATGCGTTGGAGGAGCTGGCGGCGGAGCGGGGCAAGCGCACCAGCGCAAAGTCGTGCTCGGCCGGGTCGAGGCCCAACAGGCGGTCCTCGAACGGTGCTGGCTCGCCCAGGCACGACTCCTCGGTGTCGCGCAGGCCGAGCCAGGCCTTCATGCCGCGTGCCGCCTTGCGGCCCGCACCCATCGCTTCGATGACGGTCGCGGCGCCGGTGACGATGTCACCGCCGGCAAACACGCCGGCGATCGACGTGGCGAGGTTTTCGTCGGTGGCGATGTAGCCCCACTTGTTCAGTTTCAGCCCCGACGTCTGCCCCAGGATCGGGTTGGCGTTGGTGCCGATGGCATAGACGACGAGGTCCGCCTCGAACTCGAACTCGCTGCCCGGCACGACCACGGGGCGCCGTCGTCCGGACTCGTCCGGCTCGCCGAGTTCCATGCGGATGCAGCGCATGCCGCGCACGTTGTTCTTGCCGTCGTCGAGGATCTCGACGGGGTTGGTCAGCCAGTGGAACTGGATGCCTTCCTCCTCGGCGTGATGGATCTCCTCGGCGCGCGCCGGCGCCTCGGCGTGGCTGCGGCGGTAGATGCAATGCACGTTTCCGGCGCCAAGCCTGAGGCTCACGCGCAGCGCGTCCATGGCGGTGTTGCCGGCGCCGATGACCGCAACATTCTTGCTCGGCGGCAGCGGTGTGTCGTAGTGCTCCGGGTCACGGCCATGCATCAGGTTGCAGCGGGTCAGCAGCTCGTTGGCCGAGAGCACGCCGTTCAGCGACTCGCCCGGGATGCCCATGAAGCTCGGGTAGCCCGCGCCGGTGCCGATGAACACCGCATGGAAGCCCATTTCCTGGATCATTTCCTCGATGGTGAACAGGCGACCCACGAGCGTGTTGCACTCAAACTTGATGCCCAGTTCGATCAGCTTGGCGAGTTCGGCATCGACGGTGCTGTTGGGCAGGCGGAAGTCCGGGATGCCGTACTTGAGCACGCCGCCGGCCTCATGGAAGGCTTCGTACACGGTTACGTCGCAGCCCGCCTTGGCCATATCCGCGGCGCAGGCCATCCCGGCCGGTCCGGACCCCACGATGCCGACCTTGAACCCGCTTGGCTCGATGTAGGGAATGTTGCTCCAGCCCTCGCGGATCGCCATGTCACCGACAAACCGCTCCAGCCGTCCGATTGCCACCGGCTCGAGCGAGTCGGCTACGGTGCAGACACCCTCGCACTGGTTCTCCTGCGGACAAACGCGTCCGCAGACGGCCGGCAGCAGGTTGGTGTTGGTGATGACGTCATAGGCGCCGTGGAAATTCTTCTCGCCGATCTTCTTGATGAAGGACGGGATGTCGATGCTTACCGGGCAGCCGCGGACGCAGGGCTCGTCGGCGCACATCAGGCAGCGCTCGGACTCGCGCAGCGCTTCCTCGAGCTTGTAGCCGCAATTGACCTCGAGAAAGTTCGTGGCGCGCTCGGCCGGGTCGAGTTCCTCGACCGGCGTGCGCTCCTGGGGGATGGTGCGGATTGTGCGCTTCTTGAGTGCCATGGTGGTGCCGTGGAGTCGATACTGAAGGAAAATGGACGGGGGTGGGCCGGGCTCAGTCCTTGCTTGCTTCCTGGGCGGAAGCGGCGACGAATTCCTCGCGCATATGGCAGCTTTCCTCGAAGCGCGCGGTCGCCTTCTGCTCGACTTCCCGGTAGCGCCCCAGGCGCGACATCAGGTCATCGAAGTCGACCTCGTGGCCGTTGAAGTCCGGCCCGTCGACGCAGGCGAACTTGATCCCGCTGTCGAGCTTGACCCGACAGCCGCCGCACATGCCGGTGCCGTCGACCATGACCGGGTTGAGGCTGACCATGGTCTTGATGCCGTGCGGGCGCGTAGTCTCGGCGGCGAACTTCATCATGACGGGCGGGCCAATGGCGATGCATTCGTCGATGTCCGGGTGCTTCTCGATGGCCTGCCGCATGCCCTCGGTGACGTTGCCCTTGACGCCGGCGGACCCGTCGTCCGTGCAGACGATCAATTCGTCGCAGACGGCCCCAAACTTGTCCTCCCAGAACACCAGGTCGCGGTTGCGAAAGCCGACCACGCCGATGACGTAGGCGCCCGCCTCCTTGAATCCCCGCGCCTGCGGGAAGACCGGCGCCACGCCAAGTCCGCCGCCCACGCAAAGCACCTTCTTCGCCTCGCCGATGTGACTGGGGATGCCCATCGGGCCAACCAGCGCATGCAAGTGTGTGCCAGCGAGGCAGTCGCGCTGCATTTCCCTGGTCGTCTTGCCGACCGCCTGGATGACCAGCGTTATGGTCCCCTTGTCGCGGTCGAAGTCGGCGATGGTGAGCGGGATACGCTCGCCCTCGGCATGCGACATCACGATCACGAACTGCCCGGGCTTCGCGGCCCGCGCCATCCGCGGGTGGCGCACCTCGAGCAGGTAGGTGACGTCGGAGAAATCCTCACGTGTGAGGATCTCGTAGTTCGATCCGGTGCCCGGCATAGCCATCGGCGTTACCTATCCCTTCCCGCCCGCAGCGCAGGCGTTCATTTAGAGCGGTTCTACCCTGCGGCGATCACCGCCGCAATGACGGTATCTTCGGACTTCCACGCGGTGATCGCCATGAGTGTGTTCGCTGCGTTCGACCTTGGTCTAGTTCCGGCCGCAGAGTGCGGCCGATGCCGTAAGAAACAGGCTGCAGATCCGCCAGCGTAGGTACTTATGCGGATCATGATGTGGCGGTGGTTGCGCAGCCGGCTCAGCTGAGGGCATCGCCGCGCCGCCGCCGCAGGCGAGCGCCCAGCGCCTGCCCCGCGAAATACGCAGCGACGAACAGGGGCAGCGTGCTCCAGCGAAAAGGCAGGCCCAGGCCCCACCTCAGGGCGACGACCAGCGGGACGGGCGCATGGATCGCCAGGAACCAGCCTGCCGACAGCTTTCGCAGGCCCGCCCGCCAGTAGCCGAAAGGCAGGTTCAGCGCGAGAATCACCGCCGCCGCGAGCACTAACAGCTCGAATCCGGGCATGGGGTCACCTGAACGATGGTCCGGCCGGCATATTAATGTCTATTGCCCTCTCGGTCTGCCTGGTGGCTTGGCGTGGCCGGCCTGGTTCGCCCATAGTGGCTGCATGGACACCGCAGAACGGAACGCCGCGCTGATGGCGCGCTACTACGACGAGGTTTTCAACCGTAGAAACCTCGATTTCCTGCGCGAGCATGCCCATGCCGACATCGTCGGCCATGGCCCAGGGGTGGACGACGAGGTGCGGGGGATCGAGCAGATGGTCGCTTTTTCCGCCTATGTCTACCAGGTCTACGAGGACTATCGCCTGACGGTGGAGGACGTCGTCGCGAATGCTGACACCGTGGTCGTTCGTGGCAGCGTCAGTGCGATTCATAAGCCGACGGGGAGCCCTGTACGCTTCTTCGGCCTGACGCTCTACAAGCTGCAGGATGGAAAGATTCGCGAGTACTGGCGCGCCTACGACCGCCATGATCTCTACGATAAACAGTTGGCAGGCTGGCGGCCGGCCGATGCGCCCGTCGGCGTCGATCCGACAGGGTAGTTACCAACCCGCAGCAGCCAGTGTTGCCACCAGCTCGCTACCATATGGACACACTTGCAGTGACATTCCCTTGCCGTCGGTTCATTCAAGCAAGAGGTTGACTGAGCAAGACATGCACGTTGCCCTCCTCAAGACTGCGGATGCGCCGCAGTACCGCCAACTGATGCTCGAGGCCTATGAACTCGCTGCCGATGCGTTCACGTCTACCGTAGAGGAGCGCGCCACTGAGCCTGAGTCCTTCTGGATCAGGCGCATCGCAGATCCAACAGGCACGAGTGCAGCCTTTGGCGCCTTCAGGGGCCCGGAGCTTGTGGGTACCGTAGCCCTGGAGTTTTCAACCAGGCCAAAGACAAGACACAGGGCTCTTGTCATCGGTATGTATGTCTCGCCGTCGGCGAGGGGCGTCGGCGCAGGCAAGGCCTTGATTGAGGCGGCAGTCAAACACGTACAGGAAAGGGAAGGCATCCTGCTGCTGAGGCTTACCGTTACCGAAGGCAATGAGCCGGCATTCAATCTCTACCGCAGTGCCCGCTTCGAGGTCTTCGGCACTGAGCCAATGGCCATCCTCACTTCCAGCGGCTTCAAGGCCAGAGTCCATATGTGGCGAGCCATCGAGCGTGACAACACTGCGGCCCTGCCATGACCCATCGCGCTCTCTTGATACAGTTGGCATCGACGATTTCGAGTCGTCACTGATCTCGTAAACTACCCCCGCAGGAGTCGGTGATCATGAAGAATGCGACGAAGTTAGGCGCTGTCGTTCTGACTACCGTTTTCGGAGGCAACACCGCCATCGCGGATCCCCTGGCGCATACCTACTCGATAGTCGCCCGGGACCCCGACTCCGGCGAGATGGGTGTAGCCGTGCAGTCCCACTGGTTTTCGGTCGGTTCCATCGTCACCTGGGCCGAGGCGGGCGTTGGAGTGGTCGCGACCCAATCCTTTGTCGATCCCGGGTACGGCCTGCGCTCCTTGGCGCTGCTCAAGGAGGGACGGGAGGCGTCGGACGTCCTGGGCACCCTGGTCGAGGCGGATGCGCAGCGTGACTCCCGTCAGGTCGCGATCGTCGATGCCCAGGGACACGTCGCTGCGCACACCGGGTCGGCCTGCATCGCGTCCGCCGGCCAGCACGTGGGACTCCAGTTTTCGGTGCAGGCCAACATGATGGCGAACGATCGGGTATGGCCGGCAATGGCCGAGGCTTTCGAGCAGGCTGGCGGCGACCTCGCCGACCGGCTACTGGCGGCGCTCGAGGCCGGTCAGGCAGCCGGGGGTGATGTGCGTGGACGGCAGTCAGCTGCAATCCTGATCGTGAAGGGGGAGTCGACAGGGCGGCCGTGGGCAGGTGCCGATCGTGTGTTCGACCTGCGCGTGGAGGATCACCCGGAGCCGCTGCAGGAACTCCGGCGGTTGATGCGGCTGCAACGCGCATACAACCATGCGAACCGCGGCGACGAGCTGATGGCTGTCAACAGGGTTGACGAGGCTCTGGCGCAATATTCCCGCGCTGCCGACGTGGCACCCGAGGTTCTCGAGTTACCCTTCTGGCACGCGGTCACGCTGGCTTCGGTAGGGCGCGAGGCCGAAGCGATGCCGATCTTCGCTCGAGTCTTTGGCAGGGAGCCGCAGTGGGCGGCGTTGCTGCCACGGCTGCCGGCTGCCAAGCTGATGCCGGATGATCCTGCCCTGATGGCGCGCATCCTCGCGCAGGCGCCACCACGGCGCTGATGGCGATACCATGGCGGCGTTGCGCCGGGAGTTTCCTTATCCGGTTGACGACTGTTCCTGGCCGGAAGCCGACTTCGGGACCCTGCCGGCACTCGCCACTCAGCATTAGTCGGGCTTGACGATGTGGCCTTGCTAGTCGCACATTCCGCGTTACGTCCGGTGCTCGGACGAGAGTCAGACTTGCTGACCCACTGGAGGCGAAATGAACCGTCTTGGCTCCACCTACCGACATATTTTTTTCCCGGCGGGCACTGAACCTGCGGCATGCGACGGCAAGCCGATGACACCCGGCGTCCTGCTGTTGGGGTTGTTGGCGCTGGTCTTGCCGCACGGCGCGCTGTTGGCCGACGACTTTCCTGACGGCTGCGTGAGTTGTCATGTGGTGCTGGACGACGGAGCCGACAAGCGGCTGACCGCGGTCCTGGATGAAATCGGGCACGTTGCGTTGAAGGGAAAGGTGGCGCGTGCGCCGGCCGACTGCATTGGTTGCCATGAGAAGAAAAGCGACACGCCGTTCAGCATCCTGATTCATCAGGCGCATTTCGATAAGCCGGACACGAACGTCTTTGTTCAGCGCTTTGGCGGTGACTGCCGGACCTGCCATGCCATGGACGGTTCAACCGGGGAAGCCAAGCTCAAGCAGGGCGAAGCAAACTGGTGACTGGCGCCGCTGGGCGAATCGGAACCAATGCACCAACGGATGCGACAGGCTGCGCCAGCGCTTCCCGCGCCCGCTCGAATGTCCCATTCCGGCCGGCAGCGGACGCCAGGCTGCTGCTACGTCCGGGACGCCGCTGGCGGGGCTGCCTGCGGCCTGAAGCGGACGCATACTGAAAGCCGTAGCGTCGCCACCTAGGTCCTGGTGGTGGCACCGGAAGAAGGACTTGACCGAAGAGACTCCCATCCGGCGCCGACTCGCTGCCATCCTGGCAGCCGACATTGCCGGCTACAGCCGGCTGATGGGCCGGGACGAAGGCGGCACGGTTCGCGACCTGAAGGGTCATCAGGCCGCAGTATTGCCGCTGGTCGGCAAGCATGGCGGTCGGATCATAGACACCGCCGGCGACGGCATCCTTGCAGAATTTCCGAGCGTCATCGACGCTACCACATGTGCCCTGGCGATCCAGGCGGTGATGGCGACGCGCAACCAAACGGTCACCGAGAATCGGCGCATGCGATTTCGCATCGGCATCAACCTCGGCGACGTGATCTTTGACGACAACCGTATCTACGGTGATGGCATCAACGTAGCGGCGCGGCTCGAAGGCCTCGCCGAGCCGGGCGGCATCCTGGTATCGCAGGCCGTATACGAACAGGTCCGGGATCGACTCGAGATCGAATTCGACGATCTGGGCGAGCAGGTGCTGAAGAACATCGCGCGGGCGGTACGCGTACATCGGGCGGGGATGCCTTCGCTCACGACAGCGCGGACCCAACCGGCTCTGGCGCCAAACGACAAGTCCATAGCAGTACTGGCCTTCGCGGACATGTCGCCGCAGAAGGACCATGAGTACTTCTCTGACGGTATCGCAGAGGAACTGTTGAACCTGCTGGCGCAGGTCAAGCAGCTGCGGGTGATTGCCCGGACATCCTCGTTCTCCTTCAAGGGCCAGAAGATCGCCATTGAGGAAATTGCCCGGCGCTTGAACGTGGCACATGTCCTGGAAGGTAGCGTGCGCAAGGCCGGGAACATGGTGCGGATCACGGCGCAGCTGGTACGCGCCGCCGACAGTACGCACCTGTGGTCGGCCACCTACGACCGATCGCTGGATGATATCTTTGCGGTACAGGACGAGATCGCCGCCAAAGTGGTGGAGCAGCTCAAGATCAAGCTGCTCGGCACGGCCCCCAGGGTCGCAACGACCGATCCTGATGCCTATGGGCTGTTCCTGCAGGCACAGCAGCTTGCTCGGCAAAATACGCCCGCGGGCTTCACGCAGGCGCGGGCGTTGGTGGAGCGGGCCCTGACGCTCGATCCGGGCTACGCTCCCGGCTGGCGCCTGCGGTCTTCGATCTACAGTGCCTATGCAGACTACGCATTGATTCCTGTTCAGGAGGGCTATCGACTGGCCCGCGCGTCGGCTGATCAGGCCCTGGCGCTCGATCCCGATCACGCCCCCACACATGCGCAACTCGGCTTCATCGCGAGGTCGCACGACCGTGATCTGGCGGCGGCGGCGCGGCACTTCGAGCGTGCATTGGCGCTGGCGCCGACCGATCCGAGTATCCTCAATAAAGCCGCGCAGCTGCTGCGGAGCCTTGGCCGGCAGGAGTCGACACTTGCCG
>JAHEAZ010000018.1:39097-45582 GCA_024642505.1 Gammaproteobacteria bacterium | reverse complement strand
GCGCGGCCGTCCCAGAAGTTGCGGAAGTTGAAGCCGGACGCGATCGCCGTGGGCGTGTTGCGCGGCTCGACCCGCCGGATGTTCTGGCCACCGTGGACGAACGGAGTGTCAGCCGGTGTGGCGCCATTTTCCAGTTCGACGCGGGAAACTGTTGAAAAGGCCGTCCCCGCCGCAAAGGCTCCCGGCTGCGCCCCACGGAGCACGACGCCCTGCGACGACACGACGTCGTTGTGACCGAAGGCACGCGCGTTGGTCTGCGCGGCAGCTCCCGTCACCCCGTCATTACCACCTACAGGGCTCGCCGCCCCCCAGTCCGTGAAGTCGTTCACATCGAGCACGCCGTTGGCGCCCGGGGGATTCAGGGTCAGATCCTTGGCCGGCGTCAGCTGGCTCGGATTGACGGCGGCGTTGATCGCGAAGTTGGTGCTGCTGAATCGATTCAGCCCAGGGCTGAGCTGGTTCTTCGTGCGGTTGTCGGCCCCGGCGTGGAAGTGGCAGGTCGCGCACGCCTGCGTGCCGTCGCTCCCGACACGCATGTCCCAGAACAGCGCCTTGCCGAGCGCGATGAGCGCATCGCGCTGGCCGGGCTTGGTGATCGGGAAGCCTGCGTA
Source organism: Gammaproteobacteria bacterium (assembly GCA_024642505.1). GTDB lineage: Bacteria > Pseudomonadota > Gammaproteobacteria > Steroidobacterales > Steroidobacteraceae > SG8-30. The sequence goes on along the minus strand of JAHEAZ010000018.1, from coordinate 44,971 downwards.
CTGGGCACAAGTGGCCGCAGTGCCGCCGACCTGGATCGGTGTCGACGCATCGCCGGGACCTGTGGTTGGTCCGCAATCGCAATCGAGCAGCCCCAGTTTGTTGATATCCGGATACACCAGCTGGTTCAGCGCCGGTGGTGGCGGCAACGGAACCGGTGGCACCACTACTTGCCCCCGGACCGAACCTGTCCAGGCCGCCATAGTGACCATGGCCGCCAACGACGTGATCGCTGCGCCTCTAATCCCCTTAGCCATGCACATCCCCTTATTTGTGACTAACGAGGCGCCGTCCTGGCCAGACGTGTGCCCGCGACGCTAGTGAGTATTCACCGGATCAGCCAGCGACCGAGGAAGGTGCGACGTGTCTGCCCAGCGGCAGATCGTCAGGATGCGATCTGCGGTGGATACGCCTAGCGGCGCGATGTGGATCTGGACAGTACGAGCCTCCCCTTGTTTACCTCGAACAGGCCGTCAGCCTGCAGTCCTTCTCGCCCGAACTGCGGTTCTTCTTCTTGGTTCCCCCAAGTTGTCGCCGCAGTAACAGACGGCCGGACTGTGTTGCTTATGTCCAGACGGTTGTCAACAACCATTTGATTACGTCTTGTGTCATCGCCAAGCTTTCACACCTACGTCTCTCATTGTTCTTAAAATAACCATCGACGTGGCGTTGCTGCGTTATGTAATGAACAAAGATTATGTAGAAGGACTTTTAACCGCGCGCGCAACGGTTCGAATGGTGCACACTCGTCTCAAGCGATAACGGCATGGCCCGAACCCAGCATGTCACAGTCCCCCGTCCGCATCGCCATGTGGTCGAGCCCGCGTAATATCTCCACCACGCTGATGCGTGCATGGGGCGCGCGGCCCGACACCTTCGTATGCGACGAGCCGCTCTACGCGCACTACCTGCTCGAATCCGGCGCTGCGCACCCGGCGCGCGAGGAAATCATCGCCGCCCATGAAACGGACTGGCGGCGCGTGGCGGAGTGGCTGACAGGGCCCGTGCCACAAGGCAAGTCGATCTTCTACCAGAAGCACATGGCCAAGCACCTGTTGCCGGACATCGAACGCAACTGGCTCGACCAGTTGACCCACGCGTTCCTGATCCGCAGCCCGGCCGAGATGCTCGCCTCCTTCGCCCGGATCATTCCCGATCCGACCCTCGAGGACACCGGCCTGCCGTTGCAGTGCGAGCTTTTCGACCGCGTCGCGCAACGTACCGGCAGTGCCCCGCCGGTGATCGACTCGCGTGACGTGCTGGAAAGTCCACCCGCCATGCTGTCGCGCCTGTGCGCGGCGCTCGATGTGCCGTATACCGACGCGATGCTGCAGTGGCCCACCGGGCGGCGCAACACCGACGGCATCTGGGCACCCCACTGGTATGCAGCGGTCGAATCCTCGACCGGCTTCGCGCCGCCGGCACCACCGCGCCAGCGACCGCCACCGGAACTGGCCCGCTTGTACGACGAGTGCATGCCTTACTATCTGCGGCTGGGCGCACACCGGCTGCGCGCCTGAGTCCGGGCCATGCTGCAGCACTTCGACCCCCGCAATCGCGACCTGATCGTCAACATCAATGGACGGCTCGTGCACCGCGACGAGGCCGGCGTCAGTCCGTTCGACAGCGTCGTGCAGGGTGGCGACGCCGTCTGGGAGGGCCTGCGACTCTACGACGGGCGCATCTTCAGGCTGACCGAGCACCTCGACCGACTGCGGGACTCGGCACGCGCACTGGCCTTCACGCAGGTCCCGGCGCACGAGCAGATCATCGCGGAGCTCCGCCGGACCCTTGCCGCGAACGACATGCGCGACGGCGTCCACATACGCCTGACGCTGACACGCGGCGTCAAGATCACCTCCGGCATGGACCCGCGCCTGAACCAGGCCGGGCCCACACTGATCGTGCTCGCCGAATTCAAGGCGCCGGTCTATGGCCAGCAGGGCCTGTCACTGGTCACCTCGAGCCTGCGGCGATTTCCGCCCGACTGCCTGGATCCGAAGATCCACCACAATAATATGCTGCAATCGATCATGGCCAAGATCGAGGCGAACGTCGCCGGCGCGGACGATTCCGTCATGCTCGACCCGCGCGGTTTCGTCGCCGAGACCAACGCCACCAACCTGTTCCTGGTCCGTGGGGGCAGGCTCGCTACGCCACGCGCCGTCGCCTGTCCCGAGGGCATCACCCGGGCCGCGGTGCTCGAACTGTGCGTGGCCAATGGCATCCCGCACGATGTGTGCGACCTGTCTCTGACCGACTTCTACCGCGCGGACGAGGCGTTCTGCACTGGCACCATGGGCGAACTGGCGCCGATCGCCTCGATCGACGGGCGGCCGATCGGCGCGCCCGGCGAGTGGCCGGTAACACGCCGGCTCGTCGGGCTCTTCGCCGGAATCACCGCGACGACGGGCTATCGCGTGATCGACTGACGCGCCGAATCCTGCGCTGCACCGAGCAGCAGGCCGACAGCGCCAAGCCCGGTGAGGCCCGCCAGGACCATGGCTGGCGCCGATACCAGCGGCGCCTGTCCGCCCTTCAAGGCGATGCCGATGGCAGCCCAGCTGATTACCGACAGGAAAACGGGATCGCGCTGCCTGGTGAACACCAACAGGCCAATGGCCGCTATGGCTGCCAGCATCAGCAGCGTCCACAGGGACGGATCCACCGCGAACGGCAACCAATCCGCAGTCGTCACCACCACGCTCAGGTTGGCGAGCGTGGCGACCGTGATCCAGCCCAGGTACAGACGGAACGGCAGGTCGAGGCACCACGCCTCGCGCACAGACTCCGGCGGCCCGGCTGACAACTGGCGATAAATGATCAACAGGGAGCCCAGCAGGAGCAGCATGACGACCAGGCTCACGGCCAGTGCCTCGTGGTGCCAGAACCATAACCAGGTCACGTTGGCGGCGGCCGCGAAGACATAGATCGAACGTACCGGGACGGCACGGTCTGAGTTGCGGCCCTCGGCAGTGCACTGCCAGACGCTGAAGGCGACTAGCGCCAGGTAGATCAGGCCCCAGATCGAGAAGACGTACCCGGCGGGCGTGAAAGGCAGATCGTACAGGTTGGCAACAGCACCCGTGCTGACACCATTGATTCCGGCGGTGTTGGCCAGGCCATTGACCACGAGGGTCACACCAGTCGCCAGTAGCACCAGTGTCCTGTCGATCCTCGCACCCATCAGTCACCACCGAGCCGGCATGTCTCGCCAGCCTTGTACCACAACGCGGGCCTGCGGCAGACCGGCGTGGAGGATCTTCACCAGGCGCATGAAGACAGGGCCGCAAGGCACGCTGCTGGTGACGATCTGTGACCTCGCTCAACAAATCCGACCAAAGACGGGCAACGCGACTGCCAGTGCGTTACGTTAACTCAGATTCATCCGTCGATAGGGCATTGCCATGACACCAGCCGACGAGCGCATCGTCCAGCTGCTCGCCAAGTGGCGAAAGAGCCTGGACCTGCACACGCGCTACACCAGGCTGTCCGACGACCAGTACTGGCTGGTCCAGCCCTGGCCCCAGCACCAGCGGCCGACCCCATGGATCGTCGACCTCGCGAGCCAGCGTCTGGCCGACCTGCAACGTATCGTGCAGACGCGCGTTGCGGCCGGAGACCCATCACTGTCCGAGGCGCTCGAATTGATGTCCTTCCTCGCCAACCTGGTCGGATCGCAGCACGTCCAGCGGTATATCCCGACGGCCGAGGTGGAGCAGCAGCGTCCCATAGAGTCCCTTACCGTACAGGACGAGCCGCCGGCCCCGCCGCCTCCCATCAGCGACGCAACGACCGCCAGGAACAAAGCCCTTTCGCCCGCAGCGGTCCCGCCTTCGAAGCCAGACCAGCCGCCCGAGGAGGACAAGGCCAGCCTGGACAGCGAGGTGGTGCGCGATGCCATTCGGTTGATGAGCTGGGGCCGCGAATGGCACGAACTGCCGGCGGCGATCGCGCGGATGTCGGGCCGGCCCAAGACAGCGCAGGTTCGCCAGATCCTCAAGGCCCACCGCGACACCATAGAACTGCAGGCGAAGGACCTCTCAGCCAAGCACTGAACCGGCGGCTGCGTCCCGGCGCCATCGCCGTTCGGCTGCGTCGCGTGTTGCGTTAGTACAGGCCACCGTGCGGCTATCGACCCGTCCGGGCCACTGGATCGCAGGCCGGCGCTGGTCTACCCTGTGCCGGTCCCCGCCCTGAGCGGTCGACACCGATCATCATTTCGTAGGACACAGCACATGCAGCCAACCAGCCCGATTTTCCGCGCCACTCGTTTTCTGGCCATCGGCGCAGCCGCGGCCGCCGCATTCGGACTGGCCGCGCCAGGCATCGCCGAGGACGCCGCCAAGAGTCAGCCAACGAAGGCCGAACGGACCATCGAGTATCGCCAGTCGGCGCTGTATCTGTTGGGCTGGAACATCGGGCCCATAGCAATGATGGTCAAGGGCGAGATACCGTTCGATGCAAAGACGGTCGAGTTGCGAGCGATGCGGCTGGCCCAGGTCGCTCCGATGATCGCCGAGGGTTTCCCGCCCGATTCCCAGACCGGCGCACCCACCAAGGCGAAGCCGGAAATCTGGCAGAACATGGATGACTTCAAGTCCAAGGCCGCGGCCCTGGAGCTTGCGACTACAAGATTTGCCGAGACCGCGAAGAGCGGCGATCCCAAGCTGGTCGCCGCCGGCCTGGGTGAAGTGGGCAAGGCCTGCAAGGCCTGCCACGACCAGTACCGGGCCGACTGAAAAAGGGGGACAGTCCCCTTTTCTTGCCGTGTCCTTTTCTTTGCTGGTCTTCGCTGCTCAATAGACCGACATTGAAGCGACCGGCGCGGCGGCAATCACGCGCCACAGAGTAACCGCCGCGAGCCCGACGAGCACGATCGCCAGCCACAGGCTTTGGCCGTCGATCTCTTCTCCCGGCGCGACCTGCGACGCCTCCTTCCGGCCGGTCCACATGGGGCGCACCAGGTCGACGCGCTTCCACAGCTGGTAGTAGGCAATCGCGGCAAGGTGCAGGCAGATCAGCGCAAGTACCGCGTTGAAATTGGTCTTGTGCAGACCGGTCAGCCGATCGCTCTGCTGATCCGTCACGTAGCCGTAAAGCGGCCCGTTATTGAAGATCTCGTCATTGGCAAACAGGCCGGTCACAGCCTGCAGCAGAAGCAATCCAAGCATCGCGACCACGGCCAGGCCACCCAACGGATTGTGCCCCGCCGTCCGCGCGCCCTCGCCACGTAGGTGCCGGAGGTAAGACCATGTAGCCCGAGGTCCACGCAGGAAACTCACGAAACGCGCGTGCCGGGGGCCCACGAATCCCCAGGCAATGCGGAAGGCGACCAGCACCAGCGCCAGGTAACCGATGCGCTCGTGCCACTCGAACCATAGTGGACCCAGTTCGTGGGTCAGCCAGCTGCCGGCCACGCAGGTCGCAAGCAGCCAGTGGAAGATCCTCAGCGGCAGGTCCCAGACCAGGCGACGCTCCATGTCCCGCTGTTGCAAGGCGACTCCCCCTCAGTGGCGCTGGTTCATTTCGAAGAAGTAACCGTCCGGATCCCAGAAGCTGATCGAGGTCATCCGCAGCAGCGAACCGTCTGCACCCTTGATCTCGAATTCGTAGGGATCGGCGAAAATGCGTGCACCCGACTGTAGCAGGCGCCGATGGACCTCCAGGACGTCGTCGGTCTGCATCACGAACACAACGTCGCCGATGCCGAGCCTCGCCCGCGGCTCACCCTTGCGCGGCAGCTCCGGCTCGACCCATTGCAGCAAGCCGATCATGCCAATGACCGGGTCCTGGGCCTTCATGATGATCAAGTGGGTCCGGTCACCCTTGCCGCCCGCTGCCAGCCCGCGCCCGGACAACACCACGTAATCGTC
>JAHEAZ010000018.1:0-38997 GCA_024642505.1 Gammaproteobacteria bacterium | reverse complement strand
CAATGGACAGCAATCCTGCTGGTGCCGGTGGCCGTGAATTACCTGTGGATGGCTTTCGATCCTGCGAGTCGCAGCCTGCAGGACCGCCTGACCGGCTGCCGCGTGGAACGAACCGGATGATCCCGGCGCGCGGCCCGGCTAGCGGGCTCGCCAGACCGCGGCGGCGGTAACGATTGCCAGCAACGCCGTAGGTCCCCAACCCGCCAGGATGGGGTTGAGGTTGTAGACCTGGCCGCTGTTCTCGAGCGTCCGGTTCACCAGGAAAAACAGTACACCGACCATGATGCCAGCCACGGTACGTGCCCCCGCACCCGAGGAGCGCAGCGGTCCGAAGGCAAAGGGAACGGCGAGCACGCAGACAAGCACGATTGCGGTAGTCCGGGCGATCCGCGACCAGAGTGCGATTTCATAGGCACTGGACTCGAGGCTATTGGCCCTGAGGTGCTGGACATATTCGAACAGGCCTCGTACCGGCAGGGCCGAAGGGGAAATGACCGCCAGACCGAGGAACTCGCGATTGATGTCCACGTCGATGTCCCTGCTCGCGCTGCTATCCGCCACGGTCCCTTCGCCGCTCAGCCTGGTCTCGGCGTAATTCTCGAAACGCCAGGTCCTGCCGCCCTCGAAAGTCGCCGTGTCGGCACGGCCAACCAGCTCTAGCCGGCGCCCGCTGCCGAACTCAAAAACATACACGCCGCCGAACATGTTCTCGGCCGTCTGCTGCTGGATGTTGACAAAGCGGGAGCCGTCCTTGACCCACGAGCTCTTGTTACCGGCCGCGTTGTATTCGGCAAACTTGCTGAAGATCTTCAGCTGCCGCGCATACTGATCGGCAGGCGGCGCGATGTACTCACCGAGTATCCACATGGCACCCATCAGGAGGACGCCTGCGAGCGCTGCACTGTAAGCAAGCCGTACCGTCGAAACGCCAGCGGCGCGCATGACCGTCAGCTCGCTGTCGCGCGCCAGCGTACCAAGCCCCAGGATCGCGCCGATCAATGTGGCGATCGGCAGGCTCTCGAACAACTGCTGTGGCAGCGACAGGAAGGTGAACACGAACGCATTGCCAACGTCATAGGCGCCGACGCCTATGTCGTCCTGCTGTCCGATGAACGTGAACAGCGATGCCAGCGCCATCAAAACGCCGGTGACCATTACCGTGTACAACAACACCGTCCTGGCGATGTAGCGATCGAGGATCGTCATCGTGGACTCCTGCGCAGCATCATCGGGATGGGGCTTTGCCGATGCAGCAGGTAGAGCGCGAATACGACAAACAACACATGCACCCACCAGACGCCGATCCGCGGATCGATCTGTCCCTTCTCCACCCAGACCCGCGCCGCCGAGATCAGGTTCGAATAGACAAAGTAGACCAGAATCGCGAGCGCCACCCGAGCGTACCGGCCTTCGCGTGGCCTGAGCGTGGACAGCGGCACGGCCACCAGGGCCAGCACCAGCACCATTACCGGCAGGGAAACGCGCCACTGCAGCTCGGAATGGTCGATGGGGTCAACCGAAGCCATCAGATCCGCGGTGGTCTTGGCCTCGGAACGCAGTTTGCCGGCATCGGGGTCCGGGATCCGGACCGGTATGCCGTGTTCGGCGAATCGCAGCTTGCGGAAGGTCAGTTCACCCGGCACGCCCTCATAGCGCTCGCCGTCGTAGAGTACGACGATATGCAGGCGCCCGCCCTCCTCGATCCGGTGAACTGCCCGACTCGCCGTGGCGATTTCTATCTTGTCGCCGACTCGTCGCTGCAGAAAGACGTTGTACAGCACGCCGGCGCCGTCCGCCCGCTCCGCGTAGAACACCGCCGAGCCGCCGGCGAAGGTACGGAACTTGCCCGGCTCGAGCTGCCCGAACTGTGCATCCCGCAGCGCCACACGCCTCAGGTCCTGGGCCTGGCCAAAGGCGGCGGGAGAAACCTCAAAGGCCAGCCAGGCCAGGCCGGCGGCAACCATCACCGCAAGCAACATGACCGGCACATAGAGCCGTTCCGGGCCTGAACCGCAGGCGCGGATAGCCGCCATCTCGCTGTCGTGGTACAGGCGGCCTAGAGCCATCATCACCGCCAGCAGCATCCCGATGGGCACCAGCACCGTGAGGTTCTGGATTGACGTCAGCCCGATGAGTGCCATCACGACTTCCTGCGGCAAGCCGTTGGCTGCGGCCAACCCGAGGATCCGTGCCAGTTGGTTGCTCACCAGGATGGCTAGCAGGACGCCGGTGACTGCCACCCAGGCTATGGTCACCTCCCTGAAAACATATCGGTCGAGGATTCGTAGCAATTCTGTTCCGCGATAGCGCCCGTCCGACAGGCCCATTTTCGTCTAAACTATCGTTACAAATGCCGCGCGACGGCTGGCAAGCTGCCACTCCGCCCGGTCGTACGTTAAACCAGCGCCGCCGCCGCCTCAATGTGATCTGTCGTGGCAAGCAGGGCGGCCCACCGAGGGGATGAGCCTAAATGCAGTTTCACGCTACCCGTTCCTCCGCAGCCAGCCAGCGCACGGCCTGCGCCGTCGTCGGCGTCTACGAAAAGGGCGATCTCACATCCGCAGCCAATGCGCTCGACCAGAAGAGCGGTGGCCTCATCAGGCGCGTCATCAAACGCGGCGATTTCAGCGGCAAGACCGGTACGGTGTTGCCGATCGCGGAAGTCCCAGGAACCCCGGCTGAACGGGCCTTGCTGGTCGGGCTCGGCAGTCGTGCGGAGTTTGGCCGCAAACAGTACCGGCGGGCAGTGGCTGCGGCGGTCGACTGGCTGTCAAGGAGCGGCGCACGCGACGCCGTACTCTACTTCCCGCAGGAGAACATTCCCGAAGTCGACGCCTATTATGCGGCCCGATTTGCCGCTGAGTCGGTGGCAGCTGCGCTCTATCGCATACCGGATCTCAAGAGCGGCAAGAAGCCCCCGCTGCCCAAGCTGACCCGCGTTGGCGTCGCCGTCGGCGACAAGGGCGAGCTGGGCCCGGCCCGCCGTGGCCTTATTGACGGCGAGGGAATCGCTGCCGGCATGGCACTGACGCGCGACCTCGGCAACCTGCCTGCCAACGTCTGCACGCCGACCTACCTGGCCTCGCGGGCGCGGCAGCTGGCCCGCGAGCACAAGGCGGTGAGGGTGAAGATCCTGGAGGCTGCGGACCTCAAGCGGCTCAAGATGGGTTCCTTTCTGTCGGTGACCCGGGGGTCGGAGCAGCCGCCGAAACTGATCGTGATCGAGTATCGCGGTGGCAAGACCTCCAGTGACCCGGTTGCGCTCGTCGGCAAGGGCGTCACCTTTGACTCGGGCGGCATTTCCCTCAAGCCCGGGCTGGGCATGGACGAAATGAAGTTCGACATGGGCGGCGCCGCGAGCGTGTTCGGCGCCATCGAGGCCATCGCCAGGATCGGGGCCAAGTTGAACATCGTTGGCGTGATCCCGGCCTGCGAGAACATGCCCAGCGGCCGCGCCACCAAGCCGGGCGATATCGTCACGGCCATGTCCGGCAAGACCATCGAGGTGCTCAACACCGATGCCGAAGGGCGCCTCATACTCTGCGACGCGATCACCTACTCGCGCAAGTTCAAGCCGCGGGCAGTAGTGGACATCGCCACGCTCACCGGGGCCTGCGTGATCGCGCTCGGCGCCCACTACACCGGTCTGTTTTCGAACGACGAGGGCTTGGCCCAGGACCTCGACGCAGCAGGACGGCGCGCAGACGACCGGGCCTGGCACATGCCGATCGCCGAGGAATACGCCGAGCAGCTGAAAAGCAATTTCGCCGACATGGCGAACATCGGCGGACGCGAGGCTGGGGCGGTCACTGCCGCCTGCTTCCTGTGGAAGTTCACCGACGGCCTCAAGTGGGCGCACCTGGACATCGCCGGCACTGCGTGGCTGTCCGGCACCAGGAAGGGCAGTACCGGTCGGCCGGTGCCACTGCTGGTGGACTGGCTGCTCAGCCAGGCCTGACAGCCATGGCCGAACCGCGGGTCACGTTCTATGTCCTGCCGGAAGCGGGCAACGAGGCGCGGCTCCGGTTCGCCTGCCGGCTGGTCGAGAAAGCCTACCTCGGTGAGCACCGTGTCGTGGTGCGCTGCGCGTCGCCGGACGCCGCGCGCGAACTCGACGAACTGCTGTGGCGATTCAGTGACCAGAGCTTCGTTCCGCACGAGTTGGTCCCGCCCGGGTCCGGGGACGCGGCGCCAGTGTCAATCTGCTGCGACGGCAAGCCAGGACGCCTGCCGGACGTGCTGGTCAACCTTCGGGACGACGTGCCGGACTGGTACGGGCGCTGCGAGCGTATTGCCGAGATACTCGATGCCAGCGAGGAGTGCCGCCGGGCGGGGCGCGAACGGTTTCGCCACTACCGCGAGAATGGCCGCGAGCCGGAAACCCACAACATGGGAGCGGCATGATGACCGTGCCAGCTGACGATTCGATTCCGATCCTGACTGACGTGGTGGAATTGCGGGCCTCCAATGGATCCACCGGCGTCCACCAAGTAGCCCCCGAGGAGTCGGCAGAGCAGACCGGTATTCACTCCGTGGAAGAACTCGCCGCGCTGCAGGCCGACCTGCTCGGCCGCACGCTAAACCTGACCGATGAACTGCTTCACAATGCCGCCCGCGAGATGGAGGGTGTGCTGTTCGAGCGCGTGCTGGACCGCCTGCGTTCCACGCTGCCAGAAATTGTGGCGAACGCCCTGCGCGAGCATCTCAACCCGGGCGACGACTGAAGCAGGAGCGTGGACGTCGCACCGGCGCTGCGGCGCAGGTCGCGACCGCCGGCCGGTAGCGCGGAGACCCGCCACGGCTCTTGTATACTGCTGGTTTGCCAGCAGTCCCCACGCCCCGAATGGAAAAGACCTACTCGCCGCAGGACATTGAGCAGCGCATCTACGCCTCCTGGGAACAGAGCGGTTGCTTTGCTACGACGGGTCGGGGCCCGGCGTATTGCATCGTCATACCGCCACCCAACGTCACCGGCACCCTGCACATGGGACATGCGTTCCAGGACACCGTGATGGACGCCCTGGTCCGCTACCACCGCATGCTCGGCGAGGATGCCCTCTGGCAGCCCGGCACCGATCATGCCGGCATCGCTACGCAGATGGTCGTCGAGCGTCAGCTGAATGCGGAGGGCCTCACTCGCCGCGAGCTGGGCCGCGAGAAGTTCGTCGAGCGGGTCTGGCGGTGGAAGGAACAGTCCGGCGGGACGATCTCCCGCCAGCTCAGGCGGCTCGGCGCCTCGGTCGACTGGAGCCGCGACCGGTTCACGATGGACGAGGGTCTTTCGTCAGCCGTGCTTGAGGCTTTCGTCCGCCTTTACGACGAGGGACTGATCTATCGCGGCAAGCGACTGGTCAACTGGGACCCGGTGCTCAAGACCGCGCTATCCGACCTCGAGGTCATCTCGCAGGAAGAACAGGGCAGCCTCTGGCACTTGCGCTACCCGCTCGCCGACGGAAGCGGATACCTCACGGTGGCCACGACACGCCCGGAAACCATGCTCGGCGACACCGCCGTCGCGGTGCACCCGGATGACGACCGCTATCGCCAGCTGATCGGCAGGATGATCCGCCTGCCCTTGACCGAGCGCGAAATCCCGATCATTGCAGATGCCTACGTTGACCCGGCCTTCGGCTCCGGGTGCGTAAAGATCACGCCGGCGCACGATTTTAACGATTACGAAATCGGTCAACGCCACGGACTGGACCTCATGAACATTCTTGAGGCCGACGCCACGCTCACCGCGGAAGTGCCCGCACCGTACCGCGGCCTGGACCGATTCGAGGCCCGCAAACGCGTGGTCGCCGACCTCGAAACGGCTGGCAAGCTGGAGAGGATCGAGCCGCACAAGCTGATGGTGCCGCGGGGCGATCGCAGCGGCACCGTGCTCGAGCCCTGGCTGACCGACCAGTGGTACGTGAGTATCGGGCCGCTTGCCAAGCCTGCGATCGAGGCCGTTGAGCAGGGCCGCATCCGCTTCGTTCCCGGCAACTGGGACCGTACCTACTACGAGTGGATGCGCAACATCAAGGACTGGTGCATCAGCCGCCAGCTGTGGTGGGGGCATCGCATTCCCGCCTGGTACGACGCTGCGGGGGCGGTTTACGTGGGGCGAAGCGAACAGGAGGTGCGGGACCAGCACCGACTGGGAACGGATGTGACGCTGACGCAGGACGAGGACGTGCTCGATACCTGGTTCTCGTCTGCACTGTGGCCGTTCTCAACGCTGGGCTGGCCGGAAGGTACAGTCGACCTCGGCAGGTACTACCCTACCTCGGTGCTGGTCACCGGGTTCGACATCATCTTCTTCTGGGTTGCGCGGATGATCATGATGGGCCTCAAGTTCACCGGCGAGGTGCCATTCCGCGAGGTCTACATCCATGGCCTGATCCGCGACCATGAAGGCCAGAAGATGTCGAAGTCGAAGGGGAACGTGCTGGATCCGCTCGACATCGTCGACGGCATCGACCTCGAATCGCTGGTTGCGAAGCGCACCTCGGGGCTGATGCAGCCGCAGCTTGCGCCCGCGATCGAGAAGTCGACGCGCAGGCAGTTTCCGCAAGGCATCGCCGCCTTCGGCACCGATGCCTTGCGCTTCACCTTTGCGTCGCTGGCAACGCAGTCGCGCGACCTGCGCTTCGACCTGGGCCGGGTAGAAGGCTACCGCAACTTCTGCAACAAGCTATGGAATGCCTCGCGCTATGTTCTGCTGGCGACTGCGGAGGACGACGGCGCGGGCCCCGGCGAACTCTCGCTGGCAGACCGCTGGATACTCTCGCGCTTGGATGCCGCCGTCGGTGCCGTTCACGCCGGGTTCCGCGACTATCGTCTGGATCTGGCCGCCCAGGCAGCCTATGAGTTCACCTGGTACGAGTTCTGCGACTGGTATCTCGAGCTGTCAAAGGCGGTCCTCCAGTCGGAAACCGCGACGCCGGCCCAGCGACGCGGAACCAGAAGAACACTGGCCAGCACACTCGAGACCTTGCTCAGGCTGCTGCACCCGCTGATGCCCTTCATTACCGAGGAGATCTGGCAGCGCGTCGTTGCGCGCGCTGGCCGCCACGGCGCGACGATCATGCGCGAGCCCTTCCCGATGCCGTCGGAACAGGGGGTTGACGCGGGGGTCGAGGCTGCAATGAGCTGGACGATGGGCTTCATCCTCGGCATCCGCCAGATCCGCGGCGAAATGGACATCGCCCCCTCGGTGCGCTTCGACGTGCTGTTGCAGGATGCCTCGGCCACCGATATCGGGCGCTACGGCGCCAACGCGCGCTTCATCGACCGGCTGGCCAATGTCGGAACGGCCCGGCCGCTCGCTCCTGGCGAAACGCCGCCACAATCGGCCGCGGCGCTACTGGGCGACATGAAGATCCTGGTCCCCATGGCCGGGCTGATCGACGTCGATGCAGAGCTTGCGCGCCTGGCGAAGCGGCGTGACAAGGTGATCCAGGAGCTGGCTCGCGCCGAGGGCAAGCTGGGCAACGCCCGTTTCGTCGGCAACGCCCCGGCAGAGGTAGTCGAGCAGGAGCGTAACCGGGTTACCGACTTCAAGCGTGAACTGGAGCAACTCGACGCGCAGCTCGAGCGGGTAGCCTCGCTGGGATGAACGCCTTCCGTGACAGTACCGACCCGCAGCGTGAATCGCTCTCAGCCGCCATCGCCCAGTTGAACCAGGTGGTGCTCGGCAAGGATCGCGAGATCCGACTCAGCGTCGCCTGCCTGCTCGCCCGTGGACACCTGTTGATCGAGGACATTCCCGGCGTCGGCAAGACTACCCTGGCGCACGCACTGGCGCGCGTGCTGGGCCTGACCTACCAGCGCGTCCAGTTCACCAGCGACCTGTTGCCGGCGGACGTCATTGGTGTGTCGGTCTACGACCGTGGCAGCGGCTCATTCCAGTTTCACCGCGGTCCGGTTTTCGCCCAGCTGGTGCTCGCCGATGAGGTCAACCGCGCAACGCCAAAGGCGCAAAGCGCGCTGCTCGAGGCCATGGAAGAGCGCCAGGTAACCGTGGACGGTGTCTCGCATCCGCTCCCTGACCCATTCTTCGTCGTAGCGACGCAGAATCCGTCTTATCAGGTTGGAACCTTTCCACTGCCAGAGTCGCAACTCGACCGATTCCTGATGCGCATCGAACTCGGCTATCCGGCTGCTACCCACGAACGCGCGCTGATGCGCGGCCGTGACCGCCGCGACCTGCTGGCCACGCTGCCCGCCGTGCTGGATCCCGAGATGATCCTCGCGCTGCAGCAGCGGATCCCGGAGTTGCATGCCAGCGACGCACTACTGGACTACGTGCAGGCCGTCGTGCGGGCCTCGCGTGACGGCAGCCAGTTCCTCGCCGGTCTGTCTACCCGTGCTGCCATATCGCTGTTGCGCGCAGCGCAGGCATGGGCGTTCCTGCACGGCAATGCGGGCGTGCTGCCGGAAGACCTGCAAAGTGTCCTGCCAGCCGTCGTGGGTCATCGCCTGCGGCCGCGTGACGCGGCGGACCGGCGCGGGCCGGTCGAAATGGCGCGGGCACTGGTGGAAGCAGTACCGATTCCCTGATCGACGGTTGCTCGTCACGGCCGCGAAGTACGGCGAGGATGCATGAGACCTGCCGCAATCATCCGCAACTGGGGCCGCAACTGGATCCGCCGGCGCCAGGGGCCGGATCGCGGCACGGTCCGTCTCCACAGGGGCAGGATCTACATCCTGCCCACGGGCCTCGGCATTGCCTTCGGCGTGATGTTGTTTTCGATGCTGCTCGGCTCACTCAACTACGCCAACAACCTCGGACTGGCGCTGACCTTCCTGCTGACCGCGCTTGGCCTGGTAGCAATGCATGCCTGCCACCGCAATCTGGTCGAGCTGGCCATCGCGGGGGCCGGCACCGAGCCACCCTTTGCCGGGCAGAATGCAGGTTTTCGGCTGAGCCTCACGAACCCCAGCCAGGCAGCGCGGATCGACATCGAGGTGGCGAACGGGACCGGCCGCCGCACAGTCACGACCGTCGCGCCCGTGGCAGACGCGCTGGTGCGACTCGGGATACCGACCAGCCGACGCGGACGCGTCCGCTTGACCCGTTGGGAGATCGCGACGCGCTATCCGTTTGGACTGTTCCGGGCCTGGGCAGTCCTGCACCCTGACACCGATTGCCTGGTCTACCCAAAGCCCGCAGCAAGCGCACCACCGCCGCCGCGCGCGCCAGGGGTCGAGGGAGCCGGCGGCGAGCGCCATGGCGACGAGGACTTCGCGGGCCTCAAGGACTATCACCCCGGCGATTCGCCAAAGCGCATCGCCTGGAAAGCGCATGCGCGGGGTGGCGAACTGCTGGTCAAGGAGTTTTCCGGAACGGCCGCTCCCGCCATGATGTTCGATCTGGATCACGCGCCCGGCGCTGACCTTGAAGCGCGAATCAGTGTCCTGGCACGGTGGATCGTCGATGCGCAGGACCGCGGCGAGGCATTTGGGTTGCGCCTGCCCGGAGTCGAATTCGCGCCCGAGCCCGGTGAGTCGCAGCGTCGCCGCTGCCTGGCCGCCCTGGCCGAGTTCCACGCGCCGGAAAGCGCCGATGCGTGAACCACGCGACGGGATGCGGCGGCTGAGCTGGACTATCGGCGGCCTGGTGCTGGCCGTGGCGCCGCATACCGTTCACCTTCGACCGTGGATTACGCTGCTCGCGCTGACGGTCTGCGCCTGGCGGCTGCTCGCCGAGCACCGTGGCTGGGCGCTGCCGGGCCGTTTGCTGCGAAGCGTGGTGGCGCTTGCGGCGACCGCCGCCATTGCCGTCAGCTACCATGCGCTGACCGGTCTCGATGCGGGAACCGCGCTGCTGGCGCTCATGGCAGCGCTCAAGCTACTGGAGACTCGTCGCCCGCGGGATCACGTGGTCCTGGTTTTCATTGGCTGGTTCTTGTGCCTGTCCACCTTGCTGTACGGGCAGGACATGGTGGCAGCGGCCTGGGTCCTTCCGGCCGTCTGGTTGCTGTCCGCCTCGCTGCTCAACGTGGCACGTGCCGGCACCGACGACCAGCCGCTCAGGCCGTTTAGAACCACCGGTGCCATGTTGCTCAAGGCACTGCCGATTACGCTGATCCTGTTCCTGTTCTTTCCCAGGATAGCCGGCCACTTCTGGGGCGCTCCCAGCCGCGAACAGGCAGCAACCGGACTGAATGAGGAGATGTCGCCAGGCGACATCTCTGAACTGTCGATCAGCGACACCGTGGCGTTCCGCGTCCGCTTCGACGGGGCCGTGCCGCCGCCTCTGCAGCGCTACTGGCGGGGCCCGGTGATGACCGAGTTTGACGGCTTCACCTGGTCACGCGCCAGGGCCCAGAGCTATTTCATGCCGGCGGTTGAATTCCGAGGCAATCCAGTCTCGTACACGGTGACCCTGGAGCCGACCCGTCAGCGGATGCTGTTCGCGCTCGACATGGTGCAGGAGTGGCCGAAAGAGATGGCGCAGCAGGGCTGGGACTACCAACTATGGACACGCAATCCAATCAACGCAGTGATTCAGTACCGCGCCAGGTCCTACCCTGTATTTCGGGCCGGTATCGACCTCGGCGCCGCCCTGCGTAACCGCAACCTGCAGTTGCCACCGGACCGCAACCCGCGAGCCCGCGAACTGGCCGCCAGCATGCGTCGCGCCGCGCCAGACGACGAGTCCTATATCGAAAATGTGCTGGCCATGTTCCGTGAGCAGGAGTTCTACTACACCTTGACACCGCCGCGGCTCGAACGCGATTCGGTCGACGATTTTCTCTTCAACACGCAACGCGGATTCTGCGGTCATTTTGCCTCTTCGTTCACTATGCTCATGCGGGCAGCCGGCATCCCGGCGCGCGTGGTCGGTGGCTACCAGGGCGGCGACTGGAATCCGGTTGGCGGCTACCTGATCGTGCGTCAGTCGCACGCGCATGCCTGGTCCGAAGTCTGGCTGCCGAGGCGCGGCTGGACCCGGGTGGATCCGACCGCCGCGGTCGCACCTGAGCGGGTCGAGCGCGGGCTCGACGCCGCCTTGCCAGATGACGAACCTGTCCCGGGTCGACTGCTCAGGAATTCCGACCTGCTCTGGCAAGCCCGGCTGGTCTGGGACAACGTCAACGCACGCTGGAATGACTGGATCGTGCGCTACTCCGACGAGAGCCAGGAGCAGATCCTCAAGACACTCGGTTTCGAGAGACCGGACTGGCGTCATCTCGGCATCCTGCTGGGCACTGGGCTGGCACTTTGGTTCGCTGTGCTGTCAGCATGGCTCGCCTGGGAATTTCGTCGTAGACCCACCGATGCGGCCACCCGAAACTACCGGGTCTTCACCTCCCGCCTCGCCCGTCGCGGCATCGAACGTGCGCCGCACGAGGCTCCACGAGATTACCTGGCAAGAGTCAGGGGGTTCAGACCCGACCTCGAGCGGCAGGCGGCGGCAATCACCGAGCTGTACCTTCGGCTGCGCTACGCCCCGGCGCCAGAGGCAGGCGACCTCGACCTGCTACGCTCTCTGGTGAAACGATTCCGGCCGTGAATCTCGGCGTCATCCTGGTCCTGCTCGCCGCCGCGGCAATCATCGCCTGGGTCGTCGTGCACCCAGCCATGCGTTCACGTCGACGTACGCACCAGCGGTCGATTCCACTGGACGAGGCCGACCGGATGTACCTGCGCCGCCGGGTACCCCTGTATCACCGAATGCCGGAGCAGCAGCGGAAGCGCCTGGACGGCCTGGTTCGGGTCTTCATCGGGGAGAAGGAATTCGTGGGTTGCCGGGGGCTGCGGGTGACCCGGCACATGCGCCTGACCGTAGCCGCCCAGGCTTGCCTGCTGGTCCTGGGGCGCGACGAGCACGTCTACGATGAACTGCGCTCGATCCTGATCTATCCCGGACAGTTTGTGGTGCCGGAGCAGTGGCATGACGAGCACGGCGTAGTCACCGAGGAAGAGCAGGTCCTGTCCGGCCAGGCATGGGACCTCGGTCGCATCATCCTGTCCTGGGAAGACATCGAGGCACGCGCCGGGGGCGCCGAAGCCTACAACGTGGTCATCCACGAGTTCGCCCACTACCTAGACCATGAAGCCGGTGGCACGGACGGTACGCCGGCGCTGCGCAGCAAGGCCGAGCACGCGCGTTGGGCCGGGATCTTTCAGCACGAGTTCGATGTGCTCCGCGCCGCCGTCGATCGCGGGGCGGCTACATTGCTCGACCCTTACGCCGCCGAGGACGAGGCCGAGTTTTTCGCCGTGTGCAGCGAGGTTTTCTTCGAGGCCGCGGAGTTGCTGCGCGACTGCCATCCTGCGCTGTATGGCCAGTTGAGCTCGTATTACCGGCTCGACCCTGCGTCATGGAAGGAACAATTGCTCGCTGCAAGCCCCAACACGAGCGGCGCGTACTGAACCAACGATGGCGGCGAAGCCTGGACCGGAACACGGGCCGGGTTCAGGACGCGCCCTGCATCCGGTTCTCCATACGCCGTGCCCTCCACAGCAGCGCGGCGCCCCCGACGAAAAGTACCAGTACCGACAGTATTCCCGCGCGGGTGCTGCCGGTCATCAGGGCGGTGAAACCGACCAGCATCGGGCCAAGCACCGCGGCGAACTTGCCCATCATGTTGTAAAAACCGAAGAACTCGCCCTGCTTGCCGGCCGGGACCAGCGCCCCGAAATATGAGCGCGACAGCGACTGCACGCCGCCCTGAACCAGGCCAATGGTCACAGCGAGGGCGTAGAACTCCCAGGTGCTGTCCATCTGATAGGCACCGACGGTCGCGCAAGCGTAGACGGCCAGCGCGATGAAAATACCGTTAACGGCGCCAATTCTCGAACCGAGCCAGCCGAAGGCCAGCGCCGCCGGAAAGGCCACGAACTGTGTGACCAGCAACGCGGCAATCAGGCTCTCCTGGGGGAACCCCAGGGACAACCCGTAGTCGACCGCCATCTTGATGACCGTATTGACGCCGTCGATGTAGAGCCAGTAGGCGAGCAGGAACCAGACCAGCGGCCGATAGGCCCGGACGTGCGTGATCGTCGTGCCCAATTCGCGCCAGCCGGCGCGGGCGGCCGCGATGACGCCAAGCGGCTGCGCAGGCCTTGCCTCGCGGACATACAGCAGGACCGGCACGGAAAACAGCAGCCACCAGCCGGACACGGTCACGAAGGACAGCCGGACTGCGTCGCTTGCCAGTGCAAGGCCGAAAAGCTCCGGCCTGAGGGTCATCAGGACATTGATGGCGAACAGCAAGCCGCCACCAATGTAGCCGAGCGCGTATCCGTAGGCCGAGACCAGGTCCAGTTCGTCCTTCGCGGCAACGTCGAGCAGCAGCGAGTCGCAGAACGTCACGCCGCTCCAGAATCCTATCGACGCCAGCCCGTAGAGCACGGCTGCAAGCTGCCAGTGACCTGCCTCCACCAGGTACAGGCCGCCAGTCGCGGCCGCACCGAGCACCGTCGCCATGGCGAGCAGCCGCACCCGCGAACCGCTACGGTCGGCTATCGCTCCGAGCAGCGGCGCCGCTATCGCGATGATGAAGCTGCCAACGCCGTTGGCCAGACCGAGGCGAAAGGTGCTGACCGAAGCCTCGACGCCGATGCTCCAGTACTGCTTGAAGAATACCGGGAAGAAACCCGCCATGACCGTGGTCGCGAAGGCTGAGTTGGCCCAGTCGTAAAGGGCCCAGGCGACTACCGGCCTGCGGGTCAGCACCGACTTCAAGAAAGGTCCTTTGCCGAGACGCACGGACAAGCCTCAAGCCACCGCGGAAGCGGACAGTCCCCCTTGGGGACAGTTCCCGTGCAGTGCCTGGCAGCCCCCGGGTCAGGCGACATGCGCAAGGTGCTCGCGTGTCTCGCGGAAAATTACGTCCGGCGCCCGCTCGATGGCGAGCTCCAGATTAATACGGGTCGGAGCCAGGTAGACCAGCTGCCCCGCATGGTCCACGGCGAGGTTGTCATGGGCACGGCTGCGGAACTCTCCCAGCTTCCTCTGATCCGTGCAGTAGACCCAGCGGGCAGTTGCGACATTGATCGGCTCGAACGCACACTGCACGCCATATTCGTCCGCCAGCCTGAACGCGACCACATCGAACTGAAGCTGCCCGACTGCACCGAGAATCAGGTCGTTGTTCCGAAGCGGCTTGAACAACTGTGTGGCGCCTTCCTCGCATAGCTGGTCGAGCCCCTTCTGCAGGGCCTTCATGCGCAGCGGGTCCTTCAAGACGGCGCGCCGGAAGATCTCCGGAGCGAAGTTCGGTATGCCCGTGAACATCAGCGATTCACCTTCGGTAAATGTGTCACCGATGTTGATCGTGCCGTGATTGTGCAGGCCGATGATGTCGCCGGCGAACGCCTCTTCGGCACGCTCGCGGTCCGAGGCCATGAAGGTCAACGCATCCGCAATGCGGACTTCCTTGCCAAGGCGCACGTGCCTCAGGCGCATGCCGCGGAGGTAGCGGCCGGAGCAGATCCGCATGAAGGCAATGCGGTCCCTGTGGGCCGGATCCATGTTCGCCTGGATCTTGAAGACGAAGCCCGTGAGTTGTCGCTCGGTTGCCTCGACGGTGCGTATGGTCGTATGACGTGGCATCGGCGATGGCGCGTGTACGACAAAAAACGACAGCAGTTCCTCCACGCCGAAATTGCTGATGGCCGAACCAAAGAAGACAGGAGTCTGGCGTGCCGCCAGGTACAGCGCCAGATCGAAGGCCGGCGCTGCGCCCTTGACCAGTTCCACCTCCTCGCGAAACGCCGCGGCGTCATCGCCCAGGAACTCGCCGGCCGCCGCGGAGTCCAGGCCGTCGATGATCAGGTTGCGCCCCATCCGACCCGACTCGGCGGCATCGTAGGCGTAGATCCGGTCCTCCAGCAGGTGGTAGATCCCCTTCAGGGCCCGCCCCATGCCGATTGGCCAGGTGATCGGCGCGCATACTATGCCGAGAACCTTCTCGATTTCATCCAACAGCTCCATCGGCTCCCGGCCTTCCCGGTCGAGCTTGTTGATGAAGGTCATGATCGGAGTATCGCGCAGCCGGCAGACCTCCATCAGCTTGATGGTCCGCGCCTCGACGCCCTTGGCGCAGTCGATCACCATCAAGGCCGAGTCAACCGCGGTCAGCGTGCGATAGGTGTCCTCGGAGAAGTCCTCGTGACCGGGGGTATCGAGCAGGTTGACGATTCGCTCCTGGTACGGGAACTGCATCACCGAGCTGGTCACCGAAATCCCCCGCTGCTGCTCGAGCCGCATCCAGTCGGAGGTTGCATGCCGCGCCGCCTTGCGACCCTTGACGGTGCCCGCCATCTGGATCGCGCCGCCGAACAGCAGCAACTTCTCGGTCAGCGTGGTCTTGCCGGCATCCGGGTGCGAAATGATGGCGAAAGTGCGTCGCCTGGAGATTTCTGGCGCGAGCGGATCCATGGCAGTTCTTTGGCGGTTGATATGACTGGTGACCGGCCCCGAGGCCGACAGGGCCGCGGATTCTACCGCATTACGGCCCGTCCGCCGGCAGCACGTCGAGGGCCTTGCGGAATACGACCGCATCCTCGCGTCCACCTGCGGCCTGGTAGTAGCCGCGCCTCAGTCCAATGCGCTCGAAGCCCATGTCCTCGTAGAGCGCAATTGCAGACGGGTTGCTCGGCCTGACCTCAAGGAAGGCATGGAGCATCCCAGCGCGACGCGCCCGGCGCAGCAGCATGGTCAGCAGGGCCCTGCCGACGCCGCGGCGGCGCAAGTCCGGGGTCACGCAGAGATTCAGGATATGGCACTCCCCTGCACCCATCGACATGACCCCATAGCCGGCCACGCGCGGGTCGGCGTCGATGATCCAGCAGTCATAGCCCACGCGCAGGCAATCCCGGAAGATCTGTACGCTCCAGGGAAACGGGTAAACCGCGTTCTCGAGCGCCACCACGGAAGCCACGTCGTCCGCCGTCATCGGGCGAAAGTGGCAGACCGGCCTGCTCAGCTCGTCACGCGCTGTGGCCATCGCCGAGCACCTCCATCACCCGCTTCAGGTCTTCCCAGGCCTTGCGCTTCTCGCCCGGCGCGCGCAGCAGATAGGCCGGATGGTAGGTCACCAGGACAGGCACCCCTGATTGCAGCTGATGGAGCCTGCCGCGCATGCGACCGAGGGTCGAGTCAGTCGCCAGCAGGCTTTGCGCCGCGATCCGCCCGACACACAGCACGAGCGCCGGTGCCACCAGCTCGACCTGGCGAAGCAGGTACGGAAGGCACTGCGCCACTTCCACAGGCTTTGGATCGCGGTTTTGCGGTGGCCTGCACTTGAGGATATTGGCGATGTAGACCTGCTCGCGCGAAAGGCCTGCAGCCCTGAGCATGGCATTCAGGAGCCTGCCGGCACGCCCGACGAAAGGCTCGCCCTGCCGATCCTCCTCTGCGCCAGGCGCTTCCCCGATGACCATCAGGCGCGCGTGTCGGTCGCCTACTCCAAATACCGTCTGGGTACGGCCGGCGCACAGTTCGCAGCAGCGGCAACCCTGGACTGTCGCCGCGAGTCCGTCCCAATCCATGAGCGTCGGGTCCGTGGCAGCCGGGCACCCTCCTTCTTTCCCGGCCCGGGCAGCCAGCCGCGGCTCATAGGCGACGACGCCCAGGGCTTCCAGGTACTCCAGGCGATGGCGTGCCACGCGGCTAGTCCCGAATGGGTCTTCGTGGACGGCGGCGCGTCCGCCGCCACAGCCATACCAGGGGCGCCGAAATGGCGTATCCGGCGAACAGCCCGAAGAGCATCAACGGCGGGTCGAGGGCGATGAGGGCAAATACCACCGGCACGATCAGGAAACGCGAATAGCGAACCCGCTCTCCGGCAGCCCTGTCCTTGAAGCTTGGATAGGAGAAGCGGCTGACCATCAGCGCACCCGCGGTGGCCGTCACCGTGAATGCCAGCACCAGCCCGTAGAGCCCCTCGAGGTCGTACTTATGGGCCAGCCAGACGAAGGCGGCGACAATGGCCGCGGCAGACGGACTCGGCAGGCCCTCGAAATAACGTTTATCAGCGGTCGCGGCACGCGCGTTGAAGCGGGCCAAACGCATGGCCGCCGCAGCCGCGTAGAAAAAAGCCGCAATCCATCCGAAACGGCCCCAGGCTGCACCGTACTCCGCGATCCGGGCCACGCCCCACTGGTAGCACACGATCGCCGGCGCGAGCCCGAAGGCGACCATGTCAGCAAGACTGTCGAACTCCTTGCCGAATACGGTCTCGGTGCCTGTCAGCCGCGCCACGCGGCCGTCGAGCCCATCGAATACCATGGCCACGAAGATCGCGATCCCGGCGCGTTCGAAATTGCCGTCAATTGCGGCAACGATGGCATAGAAGCCGAAAAACAGGCAGCCGGTGGTCAACAGGTTCGGCAGCAGGTAGATGCCGCGGCGGGTGTTGGCTGGTTCTTGCTGCAGGTTCATCTTTCGGGTCCGCGGGCGGCCGGACGACACGATTGCCGTCCCTTAACCGCATGATAGGGTTCCCGTGGCGGCGTCACAACGCGTGATCCGCAGCATGGCACGATAGGGAGCCTCCGCCTAAGATACTCACCATAAGCGGCCCTCCTGACCGCGTCGAGGCCATTCATGCGTCTTTCCTCCTACCCGATCCAGAACCTCAAGGAAGTGCCCGCTGATGCCGAGGTGGTCAGCCACCAGCTGATGTTGCGGGCCGGCCTGATCCGCAGGCTGGCGGGCGGGCTGTATACCTGGATGCCGCTGGGGCTCCGGGTGCTGCGCAAGGTCGAGCAGATCATTCGCGAGGAAATGGATCGCGCCGGGGCCCTCGAGGTCTCGATGCCGGTCGCGCAGCCGGGAGAGCTGTGGGTCGAATCCGGGCGCTGGGACCAATTCGGCCCCGAGCTGCTGCGATTCAAGGATCGGCACGGCCGCGACATGGTGCTCGGTCCGACCCATGAGGAGGTCATCACCGACATCGCGCGGCGCGAACTCAAGTCCTACCGGCAGTTGCCGGTCAATTTCTACCAGATCCAGACCAAGTTCCGGGACGAAATCAGGCCGCGATTCGGGGTCATGCGCGCGCGCGAATTCCTGATGAAGGACGCCTACAGCTTCCATGTCGACGCGGCCTCACTCGAGCAGGGTTACCAACGCATGCACGCGGCGTACACGGCCATCTTCACGAGGATGCAGCTGGATTTCCGGGCAGTGCTGGCTGACACAGGAGCCATCGGCGGCAGCGCGTCGCAGGAATTTCACGTGCTGGCCAGCTCAGGGGAGGACGCCATCGTCTTTTCCGACGCCGACGACTACGCCGCCAACCTGGAGATGGCCGCCGCCCTGCCGCCCACCGCACCACGACCTGACGGGACTGAGACGCTGACCAAGGTCGCAACGCCGGGCGCACGGACAATTGCGGAGGTGAGTGAGTTCCTGAAGCTGCGTCCGGCACAGCTGGTCAAGACCTTGCTGGTGGAATCCGACGATGGCGGCCTGGTCGGCCTGATTGTTCGGGGCGATCACGAGCTCAACGCCGTCAAGGCGCAGAAGCTGCCGGGTGTCGCCAGTCCGCTCCGGATGGCCCAGCCTGCGCAGATACTGGCGGCGACCGGCTGCGAGGCCGGGTTCATCGGGCCGGTCGGCCTGGATTGCCCGGTCTACGCGGATCACTCGGCACTGCAGCTTACCGACTTTGCCTGCGGTGCGAACGAGCGCGACGCCCACCTCACCGGGGTCAACTGGGGTCGCGACCTGCCCGAACCCCGCGCGGTCGACCTTCGCAACGCAGTCGCAGGCGACCCCAGCCCGAGCGGCAGCGGCCGACTACGGATCGCCCGCGGCATCGAGGTCGGCCATATCTTCCAGCTCGGGTGCAAGTACAGCGAAGCACTGGGCGCCACGGTTCTCGATGAGCAGGGCAAGAGCGTCTCCATGGCCATGGGCTGCTACGGGATCGGCGTGACGCGCGTGGTTGCCGCGGCGATCGAACAAAATCACGACGATCGAGGCATCATCTGGCCCGAGCCGATTGCGCCGTTCGCCGTGGCGATCATCGGCCTCAACTGGGCCAAGTCCGCGCGGGTGCGCGACACCGCCGAGCGACTCTACGACCAGCTGATCGAGGCAGGCGTGGACGTACTGCTCGACGACCGCGATGCGCGTCCGGGAGTCAAGTTTGCTGACGCGGAACTGGTGGGGATCCCGCATCGGGTCGTGGTGGCGGAGCGGGGTCTCGATTCCGGCAAGCTTGAGTATCGGCACCGCCGCGCAACCGAAAACGAGGATCTGCCACTCGAGGATGCGGCAACGGCGATCCGGGAGCGCCTCGGTGGCCGCTGATGTGCGGAACCACCCGGAAGTCATGAAAACCGTGTTGGGGAAAGTTCTGATCCTGGCGGCGGCAATTGTCTCCTTGCCATCAATGGCCGATGGGCAGCGCGACCCGGGCCTCCGTGAGGTCATCGAGGCAGCCATTACGGCGCGACCCTGTTTCGACGACAAGTACGACGACATCGTCTGGTACACGCAAATGCAGCCGCGGGTCGAAAGTCGCCTGAAACAGAAGCCGACCGACCTGAGACTGGGTGACGATCCAGGGGCGGCGGCCCGCCGGATCCTCGAGGCAGTCCACTGCGAGTCCAACAAGCACCACATGCTGCGTGAGCGGCCCCAACTGGTGCTGGCAGTGATCGACGTCGAGAGCGCGTTCGATCCCTTCGCCGTGTCCTACGCGGGCGCGATCGGGCTGATGCAGGTCATGCCGTTCTGGCCCAATCAGCTCGGACTCGAGACCCAGGATCTGATTGACGTCGAGCTGAATATCCGCATGGGCACCAGCATCCTGGCGTATTACATGGAGCGCGAGAAGGGTGACTACCGCCGGGCCCTGGCGCGCTACAACGGCAGCCTGGGGCAACGCACGTATCCCGACCTCGTGCTCAGCCGGCTCGAGTCACGCTGGCACCGCTGAGCACGGTTCAACGCGTTGAGAATTTCCCGGTCCCGGCGGCAACCGCCTCGGCGTCGATTTCCTGCACCTCTACCCGTGTGACCTTGGCAAGCGGCGGACCCTGCCACAGCCACTCAAGCAACTCATCGACCGCCGGCGCCGGACCGATGGCCAACACCTCCACGGTACCGTCCTCGAGGTTCCGGGCATGACCACGCAGTCCCAGGTCCCGCGCCCTTTCGGCAGTGCTTGCGCGGTACCAGACGCCCTGGACGCGCCCGTGAACCATTGCCTGACGGGCGACCTGCTTTACGGCCATGGAATCCGGCTTCGCCGCTCAGCGCCCGGCCGCGGCGGCCTCGCGCGAAATCTCCAGCGCACGGAGCGCCTGCTGGCGCGCCTCGACGGCCGTATCGCCGGCCTGTCGGTACTCATGGCGTTGCAGCTGCTGCTGCGCCTCGTCGATCAGCTGCTGTGCTGCCGCCACCTCGGCCGGCGCACGCTCCTGGGCACCGGCAGCCAGTGCGGCGCGAACCGCCTGTCGCGCGTCGCTCATCTCCTGCACGGGCGCAGCCGCGCAGGCAGCCATGGCCAACAGGCAGATAGCGACGATTTTCTTCATGTAACCATTTGAACAGCGGAGAAAAACTACGCTGAAACTAACAGCGGCCAAAGCCGCCCGTCAAGGACTCCCGGGTGCCGCTTCGGGCGCGCGCGTTGCGCGCGCGCCGCTTATGCTTGGCACCAACCGGACAAGTCCGCTCAACCGAGCGCAACTATTGAGGAAACGAAGCGATGACCGAGATCCTGGTTCTGTTCTATTCGCGCTACGGCGGCACCGCCGAGCTCGCCCGCCAGGTCGCCCGCGGCATCGACAGCGTCGAGGGCGCAAGCGTCCGATTGCGCACCGTTCCCCCGGTTGCCCCGGCCACCGAAGTTGCACTCCCACCGGTTCCGGCAAGCGGCGCCCCCTACGCGGAACCCCGTGACCTCGAAGAATGCGCCGGGCTGGTGCTCGGTAGCCCGGTTCGTTTCGGCAACATGGCAGCGCCACTCAAGGTCTTTCTGGACCGGACCGCAGCCCAGTGGCTGGCTGGGACGCTGGCCGGAAAGCCCGCAGGCGTCTTTACCTCGGGACAGACCATGCACGGCGGCCAGGAAAGCACGCTGTTGTCGATGATGTTGCCCCTGCTGCATCACGGGATGGTGCTGGTCGGGGTACCGTTCACGGAGAAGGCGGTATCCGCCACCCAAAGTGGCGGCACACCCTACGGCGCAAGCCACGTCGCGGGTGACGAGAACCGCCCGCAGCTGTCTGCGGAGGAACGTTCGGCTGCGCAGGTGCTGGGAAGGAGAATCGCGCGACTTGCGCTGGCGATCAAGGACGCGGGAGGGATTGCTTGAACGATGAGCGGAGCTTCCGCCGGGCACGTCTCGCAGTCCTGGTCCTGTGGCTCGCCCTCGCAATCGCACTTCTGGGCTGGTCTTTGGCTGGCAGGGACGCCATGGCCGGCATCACGCTCGCCGTATTGACGGTCGGACCGTTGCTGCTGCCGGTGGCTGGACTGGCCTTGAACCAGCGGCGCACTTACCGCTGGGCGCCATTGACCCTGACGCCCGGGCTGGCGTGGTCGCTGACCGAACTGGTTGCCAACCCTGGGGCCCGCGGCCTGGCAGCCCTGTCGGCCTTGCTCTCGTTCCTGGCGCTGGCCGCCGTGGTTGCGGCGCTCAGGACAATGCCGCGCCACTGACAACCTGCGGATTCAGGGCCCTTCAAGGACCTCACGCGCAAGCGGCACTGTCAGGCGCCTCTGCGTGGCCAGGGACGCGTCGTCGAGCCGATCCAGCAACCGGCACAGTGCGCCAAAGTCCCGCGGGGCGTGCCGGAGCAGGTAGCTGAGCGTCTCTGCAGGAATTTCCAGGCCGCGCGCGGCCGCACGCGCCAGTAGCGCCTCGGCCTGGTCTTGCTCCGGCAACGGCTTGAGCGTATGTACGCTCGACGCTGCGACGCGCGAGCGCAGATCCGCCAGCTGCCACGGCAACGCGGCTGGCGGCAAGCGGGCCGCAACGACCAATCGTCCGCCCTGCTCCTGTAGCTCGTTGTGCAGGGTAAACAACGCGCCCTCCCACAGTGGATCGCCGGCGATCCGCTCCAGGTCGTCGAGCAGGACTGCATCCAGCTGCTCGAATCCGTCAAGAAGGCTCGGCCCGAGCCCGGCGCAGCGCTCGAGCGGCAGGTAGGCGGCGGCGGAGCCGCGCTCGCTCAGGCGAACGACGGCGGCCTGCAGGAGGTGGGTCTTGCCGGTGCCCTCGGCGCCACACAGCCACAACGGTACCTGACCGGGAGCGCGTCCGAGCGCGCACAGCTCCTCGATCGCCGCCAGGTTGTGTCCGGCGCGAAACGTCTCGAAGCGCGACGAGACCGCCAGCTGGACGCCGAGCGGCAGCTGCCGCATCACGACTGCGACGCCATGCGCCGGCCGCGGGAGACTTCCACTGCCCTGCGAATGTAGGTCATCGTGTAGTCAACGCCGCTGACGAAAGTCGTCACGAACGTCGCCGCACCCAGCGCGATGACCCAGGCAGCAGGCACTACGGGGGTCGCCGCATTGGCGACCGCACAAATCACGTAGCAGATCTGCATTACCGTATTGAGCTTGCTCGGTTGCGTCGGGTGGCCGTCGATCGGCCCGAAGCGCCACTTGTATACGGCGGCCCCAATGCCAATGACCAGGTCGCGGATAACGACGGTAGCGGCCAGCCACAACGGCACCATGCCGAGCAAGGTCAGTGTCACGAACACGCTGACAAGCAGCAGCTTGTCGGCAACCGGATCGAGGATCTTGCCCGCCTCGCTGGTCCAATCGAACCGCTTGGCCAGGAAACCGTCGAGCCCGTCGGAAATCGCCGCGATGACGAATAGCAGCAAGGTCCAGCCGAACCGGCCGTCGACCAGCGTCCAGACAACCGGGACCGCGAGCAGCATCCTCAGCACGCAGATCAGGTTGGGCAGGCTGGAGAGGTTCATGGACGGTAGGTGAAGACCGCTGCTCCCGAGCCGTCATCCGCCCGCGCCAGGCGGCCACCAGCGGCCACCTCGCGCTGCAGCGCCCCCAGGTCGCCACGTACCGTCAGGCGGAAGACCACAGCCTCGGGCTGGACCTCGTGCACGGACAGCTCGCGCACCACGCCAAGCGATTCGAGATAGCGCGTTACGTCGGCGTACCGGGCAAGGGTGGTCACCCCGGCAATGGTCACGAGGAGCTCGTTCCGCTGCCCGGCCGATGTGGAGGCGTAGCGACTCGCATAGCGATCCGCAATCGCATGCACGCCGTCTTCGAGGCCGCCGCGCAGGGTCAGCGACCCACCGGCACCCTGCGACGACCAGTCGACGGTGTACTGGCCGCGGCCGGTGGAAACCGCCCGCCCGATCAGTACGCCTTCCGCCCCATAGCGGCCAGCTGCCGCTGCCAGGGACGCCACGTCGCCGGACCAGACCTGTTCGAAGCGGCCGCGCAAGTTCTCGTCACCCGCGGCAGAAGGCCATACGAGGGGCAGCCCCCGTTGCATCGCCGCCTGCTCCACTACCCGCCGCTCGCTGCTGGCCGCTTCGGCGGTCACGAGACCGCGCTGGCCGCCACCGCGATCGACCGCCATCCAGACCAGCGTCAGCGGACGCTGCTCGCCCCAGAATGGCAGCCCGGCCGCGGCAACCGCCCGCTCGACCGCATCCCCGTCGAAGGCCACCGTCAGGTTGCCGCCCGTGGCCCGGCGATACGAAATGACGTAACGCGACGCATCGCTGACGAGAGGCGCGAGTCCCGCCAGCGCAGGCGCATCGCGGCGCCCCGTGACCCGTACCAGCACGTCCGACATCCCGGTCCGGAACGCGGCTGCCTCGCCCGCCGTTCCCACGGGCACGGTCGTCTCGTACAGGTTGCCGAGGCTGTCAGCCGACGCACCGACGGCGGCGAACAGGCACAAGGCAATCCAGGAACTCGCCAGCCGCCTCCTGATCGGGCTCACAGCCATGATCTTCCTGCCCTCCAAACTTGACTTCGAAGCCCGGCATGATGCCGAGCCCGGGTTACAATATTACCCGACGCGAGCGACGATCCTGTCCTCTCCCTGCTGGAAGCCCTGATGAACGACCGGACTCCCCTCACCTACCGCGATTCGGGGGTAGATATCGATGCCGGCGAAGAGCTGGTAAGACGCATCAAGCCGCGTGTACGCAGCACCCTGCGTCCCGAGGTGCTGGGCGGAATCGGCGGTTTTGGTGCCCTGTTCGAGCTTCCGCCCGGCCGCTGGCACCGTCCGGTTCTGGTGTCCGGTACCGACGGCGTCGGCACCAAGCTACGCCTGGCCATCGATACCGGCCGGCACGACACGGTCGGGATCGATTTGGTAGGGATGTGCGTCAACGACGTCGTCGTCCAGGGCGCCGAGCCGCTGTTTTTCCTGGATTACTACGCCACCGGTCGGCTGGACGTGGACACCGCCGAGAAGGTCATCGGAGGCATCGCGGACGGCTGCGCGCTGGCCGGCTGCGCACTGGTCGGCGGCGAGACCGCGGAAATGCCCGGGATGTACGAGGGCACCGATTACGACCTGGCGGGGTTCTGCGTCGGGGTCGTCGAAAAGGAACGAATTGTCGACGGCAGCGCGACTTGCGCAGGCGACGTCGTCATAGGCCTGCCGTCGTCGGGGCCCCATTCGAACGGTTTTTCACTGATCCGCAGGTTGATCACCGAGAGCGGCGTCGATGAGCGCACCCGCGTCGACGGCGAGCCGTTGTTCGACCTGCTGATGGCGCCGACCCGCATATACGTCCGGGCGGTGCTGGGCTTGCTGGACCAGGTTGCGGTGCACGGTATCGCCCACATCACCGGTGGCGGGCTTAGCGACAACATCCCGCGCGTGCTTCCTGCAGGGCTGGAGGTCCGGCTCGACGCGGGTGCCTGGACGCGCGGGGGCGTTTGGCGCTGGATCCAGGAGGCCGGCAACATAGCCGATGCCGAGATGCACCGGACCTTCAATTGCGGAATCGGCATGACCCTGCAGGTCGCAGCCTCCGACGCGGATCGCGCACTGGCAGCCCTGACCGCCGCTGGCGAGGAAGCCCGGGTCATCGGCGCCGTTGCAGCCGGTGATCGCGGGGTCGTTTTTGACTGATGGACCGCCCGCTAGCCGTCGCGGTGCTGGTCTCGGGACGGGGTTCCAATATGGAATCCATCGCGCGCGCCGGACTCGCGGGCCGGATACCTGCCCGCGTCACCGCCGTCATCAGCGACCGACCGGAAGCGGCCGGACTGGCGCTGGCGCGCAGCCTGGGCATCGAGGCGAGCGCCGTGCCACAGACCCCGGGCATGGATCGGGCAGCCTACGGCCGGGTCCTAGCTGACGCGACAGCCCGGTATGAACCGGGGCTGGTGGTGCTGGCTGGCTTCATGAAGATCCTCGATCCCAGCTTTACCAGGCAGTACGCTGGCCGGCTCTTGAACATCCATCCTTCGCTATTGCCGCGCTACCCGGGACTGCATACCCACCGGCGGGTCCTTGAAGCGGGCGACCGCATGCACGGTTGCACGGTGCATTTCGTCACCGAGGAACTGGATGCCGGTCCGCGGATCGTTCAGGCCACCATTCGAGTGATGGATGGCGACGACGAGCAGTCGCTTTCAGCCCGCGTTCAGCACTGGGAACACATGATTTACCCGGAAGCCGTGGGTTGGTTTGCCGAAGGGCGGCTTGCCATGCGTGACGGAGCCTGCTGGCTGGATGGGCAGAGGCTCGAGCAGCCGATCCTGAGAGGTGAAACTTGAAGACCCATGCCGCCGCCATCTTGGTAACGCTCTTCCTGCTGACTGCCGGCGCGGTGGAGGCCGCGGGCCTCCAGCCATTCGTCGCCGAATTCACGGTCAAGTACTCGTTCCTGAGTGCCGGCAAGACCCGCCTCGAGCTCAAGCGGGATCCGGCACCCGGCCGGTGGGTCATGGAGACGCGTGGAGATGCCAGCTTCCCGGCCTCGCTGGTGGTCAGCGGAACCCTGGTGCAGACCTCGTGGTTCGAGGTTGCGGACGGCGGCGTGCAGCCGCTCAGGTTCCGTTTCGATGATGCCTCGGAAACGGAACAGGAGGACATCGCGCTCGATTTCGACTGGCAAGGGGCCCGCGCAACGGGGAACGCCAAGGGGAAAGTCGTCGATGCGGCGCTGCTGCCCCACACGCAAGACCCAGTCTCCTACCAGTTCGCGATGATGTTCGCGCTACAGAACGGCCGCGAGCCCGGGCAGCTGCCGATGCTCGACGGGCCCAAGATCAAGGTCTACGACCACACTTTCCTGCGCAAGGAACGCATCAAGACCGCTGCCGGAACTTTCGACACCGTGGTCTACAAGAGCTCCAGGGAAGGCAGTGACCGCGAAACCCACATGTGGCTGGCACCCAGCCTTGGCTACTTCACGGTGCAGGTCGAGCAGTACCGCAAGGGCAAGCGCCTGTTCGCGATGTACCTGCAGAAGTACCGGCCGGGCGACTGATCAGGTCCTGGGCAGGGTCACTCCGGTCTGACCCTGGTACTTGCCGCCACGGTCACGATACGAAGTCTCGCAGGTTTCGTCCGACTCGAAGAACAGCAGCTGGGCGATCCCTTCGTTCGCGTAGATCTTGGCCGGTAGCGGCGTCGTGTTCGAGAATTCGAGCGTTACGTGCCCCTCCCACTCCGGCTCGAGCGGGGTCACGTTGACGATGATGCCGCAGCGCGCATAGGTGCTCTTGCCGAGGCAAACGACCATCACGTTGCGCGGAATCCGCAGGAACTCCACCGTACGAGCCAGCGCAAACGAGTTCGGCGGGATGATGCAGACATCGGAGACCTGGTCGACGAAGTTGTTTACGTCGAACTGTTTGGGATCGACGATCGTCGAGTTGATGTTGGTAAAGATCTTGAATTCGTTTGCACAGCGCACGTCGTAGCCGTAGCTCGACGTGCCATAGGACACGATTCGGCGGCCCTCGGCCGCACGGACCTGGCCGGCGGAATAGGGCTCGATCATGCCGCGGCCCTCGGCCATGGCGCGGATCCAGCGGTCCGACTTGATGCTCATCAGTCATCCTCGACGCTGATCTTGGGGAAACTGCCAGCGCCCCGGATGGAGGCGAACGCAAGCTGGGCGGCTGCCTTGCGTGCCACATCCATGTAGGCGCGCGCGGCCGGCGAATCCGGATCGCCGATGACCGTCGGAGTGCCGGCGTCGGCCTGCTCGCGGATATTCAGGTCGAGGGGCAATTCGCCGAGCAAGGGCACGCCGTAACGCTCGGCCATGGCGCGGCCGCCGCCCGCACCGAAGACGTGCGACTCGTGTCCGCAGGCAGGGCAATGGTGCACGCTCATGTTCTCCACGACGCCGAGCACCGGCACTTCGACCTTGCGGAACATCATCAGTCCCTTACGGGCATCCAGCAGCGCGATCTCCTGCGGGGTCGTAACCACGACTGCGCCGCTCAGCGGGACGCGCTGCGCCAGGGTCAGCTGGATGTCGCCGGTGCCCGGGGGCATGTCCACGATCAGGTAATCGAGGGTCTCCCAGCGCGTCTCCCCAAGCAACTGGGTCAGCGCCTGCGTCACCATGGGACCGCGCCAGACCATCGGTTGTTCCTCGTCGATAAGGAACCCGATCGACATGACCTTGACGCCGTGGCTGGATGGAGGTTCGAAGCTCTTGCCGTCACGGGTCGTGGGCCGCTGGCCGCTGAGTCCCATCATGCGCGGCTGGCTCGGTCCATAGATATCCGCATCCAGCATGCCGACCCGCGCACCCTGTCTGGCCAGTGCCAGGGCGAGGTTGGCCGCGACCGTGGACTTGCCGACCCCGCCCTTGCCGGAAGCGACCGCTACCACATTACTGATACCCGGCAGCGGCGGCGCGCCGCGGTTGCCGACGAAAGCCGGAATGCTGTGCGACAGGTCGACGCGCAGCGGACCCTCGAAACCCTGCTGGCGAAGATGCGCCTCGAGCGCCGCCTGGAACTGGGGCGCATAACCGGTTATGGGGAATCCGAGCACGATCTCGACCGACAGGCCGCCATCCGCCAGGCGCAGGCCACGTACCGCCCCCGCCTCCTGCAGGGTGACGCCCAGCAAGGGCTCAATGAAGCCATCGACAGCGGCGCGAAGCTCGGTCTCAGTCATGATTGCATTCCTGTCTCCCGGGACTGGGCTGCGGATTGTACCGGATGAGCACTCACAGCAAGCCGCAGGCTGTCCGTATGTCATACTTTTGGCTGGGATGGCCGTCCCCGGGGTCCGCCGTCTGGATGACCCCGTAGAGACTGGCATCGAGGTGACCGTCAGGGACTGCGGCGACCGCGCTGGGGTCCGAATCTACAGGACCGGAATGGGATTCTTCAGCAAGTTTCGCGCAGATCGCCTGATTGCGGAAATCCGGGACTCGGGAGACCCGGACAGCCCAGCGGCGCGCCAGGCGCTCGAGAAGCTGAAGGGACTCGGTGCGGACGCGATCGAGCCGATCGTGGCGACGCTGGCGGCCGCTGACAAGCGCGAAACTGCCGCGCTGGTCGACGTGCTCACCGCGCTCGTGGACAACAAGTCCTTTCCGGTACTGGCGCGGGCCATGGCGGAAGAGAATGCTCGCGCGGTCTCGGCCGTGGCCTGGGCCCTGTCCTCGTCCCGTTCATACTCCCCGTCACTGCTGCTCGACCTGCTGGGGCAGCCGGGCATTTCGCGCCCGGCGCTGCTGGGCGTCATTGGGGCGCATCGCGACCGCTTCGCGGTGCGTGACTTGCTTAACGCCGCCTACCAGCAGGATGCCGCGGAGAAGAGCGCCCTGTTCAAGGTCATCGCCGAAGTCGCCAACGAGAGTTCCGTGGACGAACTGCTGGCTCGGGTCGAGGGCAAGGACCCGATCGCGCGGATGCACATCATTTCCATCCTCGCCAAGTTCAACAAGCCACGTGTCCGAACCGCCTTGCAGGCGACGCTGAGGGACCCCAACAAGATGGTTCGCTCGGCCGCGCTGCAGGCCATTGCCGGGATGTCTGGTGTCATCGATCCGGTCCTGATCGCGCCGCTGCTCAAGGACTCGGAGATGGAGGTCCAGAACCTCGCAATCGAGATCCTCTGCAAGGCCAAGCACCCGGAAACGGTACAGCACCTGGTGGACGTGCTGAAGGACGAATCGGAGTACTCGCGGCGGGCGGCGGTGGAGGTACTGAACGAGGTCGGCGACGAGCGCTCGGTAAAGTACCTGCTGCAGGCAATCAAGGACGACGACTGGTGGGTTCGCAGCCGTGCCGCGGACGCGCTCGGCAGGATCGGCGGGCCGCGGGTGATCAATGCGGCCTTGTCACTGGTCAACGATCGCGACCAGGAAATCCGCCGCACCGCGATCGAGATCCTCAACCAGACCCGCGACGAACGGGCCGTCAATCACCTGATCGAGGCAACCAGGGACTCGGACTGGTGGGTAAGTGAACGGGCAGTGGACGCCCTCGGTGCAATGTCCTCCCGCAAGGCCGTGCCGCGACTACTGGAGATGCTTTCGGTCAACCCGAAGTCCGTCTCCACGGTGGTGCGTGCGCTGGGCCTGATCGCCGACCCACGTGCCGTCGAGCCGGTGCTCGGTACCCTGGGCCGACCGGAGACCGACGTCGTGATCGAGGCGATGGGCGCACTGGTCAAGATGGCCGAGGAAAGCACCGCCGAACAGATCCGCGCCCGCATCGAGCCGATAACGCTCTCGCGCGAGAAGTCGGTGGCCGACGCTGCGCAGCGGGCGCTGTCCGAACTCGATGCCAAGTTCGGGCCTTCCATCTCGGCGACCGGCCCGAGGTTCGGCAGCGGCGCCGGCCTGGCGATTTCGGGCACTTTCGCAAGTGCGGGTGAAGGCGGCAAGACCATGTTGATCGACTCCGCCGATGTCGCCGCAATCATGAAGGCGGCCGAGGCGCAGTCCAAGCTCGACATCTCGACGCTCAAGCCGGGCGACCTGATCGAGGGGCGCTATAAGTTCATCGAGAAGATCGGCAAGGGTGCCTTCGGCACGGTGCTGTTGTTCGAGGACACCGTGGTGGAGGAGCGGCTGATTCTCAAGTTCCTGAATCCCAGCGTCTCGCAGGACGAGGAGATGATGCAGCGCTTCGTCCACGAGTTGCGCTACAGCCGCAAGATCACCCATCCGAACGTCATCCGTATCTACGACTTCCTGCAGATCCGCGGTCACTACGCGATCTCGATGGAGTATTTCGCCTCGCACACCCTCGGCGGCGAGGTCAGCGAGGGCAAGCCGATGCCAATTTCCCGGGCGGTTCGCTTCGGCATCGACATGGCGACCGGCATGATGGTGGCGCACAAGGTAGGTATCGTCCATCGTGACCTGAAACCGGCCAACATACTGATAAACGACGAGGGATTGCTGAAAATCGTCGACTTCGGCGTGGCCGCGGCGCACCGCGAGACCGACACGCAGCTCACCAAGACCGGCTATGTCATTGGCTCGCCGAAATACATGGCGCCCGAGCAGATTCTCGGCAAGAAGGTCGACGAGCGCGCCGACGTCTACTCGGTGGGCGTGATCCTCTACGAGATGCTTACTGGCTCCCCGCCCTATCACCGCGGCGACCATATGTCCGTCATGTACCAGCACGTACAGGGCCGTGCGCGCCCCGCAATCGAGCTCAATCCCAACCTCCCGCAGGAACTCTCGGATCTCGTCATGCGGGCCATGGCGGTCGACAAGGGGAAGCGCGTCCAGACCATGGACGAGTTGAGACTGGCGCTCGAACCCTTCTTGTGATTCACTCCGGCGTCAATGCCGCGCATTGATGCTTTCCTCAAGCTGGGCCTGGCCCAGGGTTGTTCCGACGTGCACCTGGCCGTCGGTGTGCCGCCCATGTTGCGCATGAATGGCGACCTGGTTCCGATCCGGTTCCGCGAACTGGGCGGACCCGAGCTCGAGAGCTACGTCATGGAGATCCTGACGCGAGGACACCAGGACCGCTTCCGCGGCGGCGAGGATATCGACTTTTCCTACGTAAGCGAGGAAGGCGGCAGGTTCCGGGTCAACGTATTTCGCAAGGATTCGGGCATTGGAGCCGTTTTTCGCTCCATTCCCAGCGAAATCCCGACCATCGAAAGCCTGGCGCTCCCGCCGATAGTCGCCAAGCTTTGTGACTATCACCAGGGAATGATCCTGGTCACCGGGTCCACCGGTACCGGCAAGTCGACGACGCTCGCAGCCATGATCGACCTGGTCAACTCCAGCCGCAGCCTGAACATCGTGAGCCTGGAGGATCCCATCGAGTTCGTCCACCGCAGCAAGCAGAGCCAGGTCCTCCAGCGCGAACTCGGCACACACTTGCCCAGCTTCGCAGAGGGTGTCCGGGCCGCCATGCGCGAGGACCCGGACGTGATCCTGGTCGGCGAGATGCGCGACTCCGAGACGATCTCGATGGCCATGACCGCAGCCGAAACGGGCCATCTCGTGCTCGGCACGCTGCATACGACCAGCGCCACCAAGACGATCGACAGGATCATCGACGCGCTGCCGATCGAAGAACGCGAACAGACCAAGAGCTTCCTGTCGCAGAGCCTGCTGGCGGTGATCACCCAGGCCCTGGTCAAGCGTCCGGAGGGACGCGGCCGTCGCGCGATTTGTGAGGTCATGGTCATGAACCGCGCCATCGCCAAGCTGATCCAGACCGACCAGACACACCAGATCCCGGCCCAGCTGCAGACCGGCAAGGACCAGGGCATGCAGTTGCTCGACCAGGCACTGCTGGCTGCTGTCAAGGCCAAGGAGATTGATCCGGACGACGCTTATGCGATCGCCACCGACAAGAAGGGATTGTCGAAGTTCGTCGTCGACCGAAGCCTGTTGCCGCAGTTCGACATCTGAGAGTCCAGAGCAGGGGGCAGCTTGGCACGCATCGACGAATACCTGGAGGAGATCCTCAAGCGCAATGGCTCCGACCTGCACTTCATGGCGGGTGGACCGCCACGTATCCGGCAGTACGGCAAGTTGATGACGCTCCGCGAAGACCGGCTCGCAGCGGAGCTGGTCCGGGAGGCGCTCTACGAGATCATGCCGCGGCAGGCGATAGAGCGATTCGAAACCAAGGAGGGTGCCGATTTCGCCTACAGCCTCGGCACACTAGCCCGCTTCCGCGTGAACGTGCTGCGACATCTCGACGGCATGGGCGCAGTATTCCGCGCAATTCCGTCGCAGGCGATGACCCTCGAACAACTGAAGATGCCGGAGGCGGTCAAGAACCTGTGCAAGGTCAGCAATGGGTTGATCCTGGTAACCGGCAAGACCGGATCCGGCAAGTCCACGACCCTCGCGGCGATGATCGACGACCTGAACGTCCGGATGAAGGGACATATCCTCACGATCGAGGACCCGATCGAGTTCATGCATCCGCGCAAGAACTGCCTGATCAGCCAGCGCGAGGTCGGGGTCCATGCGCCATCATTCTCGGCCGCCCTGCATTCCGCCCTGCGCGAGGATCCGGACATCATCCTGGTCGGCGAGCTGCGCGACCTCGAGACGATGAGTACGGCCATCACCGCGGCGGAGATGGGCATCCTGGTGATGGCGACACTGCACACCAATGGTGCGTCGGCCGCGGTCGACCGGATGGTCAACGCCTTTCCCGCCGACAAACAGAGCCACGTCCGAACCATGCTGTCCACTTCGCTGCGCGGCGTCATCTCCCAGCAGCTGATCCTGCAAAAAGGTGGCCGTGGCCGGGCCTGTGCGCTGGAGATCCTGATAAACACCCCGGCAGTGTCGAACCTGATCCGCCAGGGCAAGATCGACCAGCTCGAAAACGCCATGCAATCCGGTGCAGCACAGGGCATGCGGACCATGGATTCGGCAATTCAGCATCTGTACGACGGCGGCGTGATCAGCGGCCGTTCGGCCTACGAGAAAGCCAATAACAAGCCCAAGTTCGAGCAGGTCAAGGACCTGGATTGAGCGCGATGGCCGCGCCACACAGCAGCAGGGCTGTGTCCACAGGAGGCCAACCTCTCCAGCGCCGGGTCCGCTCCTGCCAGTAGTGGCATAATTTGTGGTTCAACTACGGAACCCGACCATGCCGCGGAAGCTACTCGTAACCAGCGCCCTGCCCTACGCCAACGGCCCCACGCATCTCGGCGGCATGACCGAGATGGTCCAGACGGACATCTGGGTTCGTTTCCAGCGGATGCGTGGCCACCAGTGCACCTATGTCTGCGCTGACGACACGCACGGCACACCGATCATGCTGCAGGCCAGGTCCGAGGGCATCAGCCCTGAGCAACTGATCGAGCGCGTCGGTGCGGAACGCAGAAGGAGTTTCGGCGCTTTCCTGATCAGCTTCGACAACTATTACACGACCCACTCGCCGGAGAACAAGCACTATACCGAGCTGGTATTCAAGGCACTCGACGACGCCGGCCACATTACGCGGAGGAAGGTCACGCAGGCCTACGACGAGCAGGCACAGATGTTCCTGCCAGACCGCTACGTCAAGGGCACCTGCCCCCGCTGCAATACTCCTGACCAATACGGCGACAGCTGCGAGGCCTGCGGCGCAACCTACTCTCCGGCGGACCTCAAGGACCCGCTATCGGTGCTGTCTGGCACTCGCCCGGTCGAGCGTGAATCGGAGCACCTGTTCTTTCGCCTCGGAGATTTCGAGCCGATGCTGCGCAAGTGGACACGATCCGGGACGCTGCACGAAGCCGTCGCGAATAAGCTCGATGAATGGTTCGAGGCCGGGCTGCGGGACTGGGACGTGTCACGCGACGCGCCCTATTTCGGCTTCGAGATCCCGGGCGCGCCCGGCAAGTACTTCTATGTCTGGCTGGATGCGCCTATCGGTTACATGGCCAGCTTCGCCAACCTCTGCGCCCGAACCGGCATGGACTTTGATGCGTACTGGCGGCCAGGCGGCGACACCGAATTGCATCACTTCATTGGCAAAGACATCCTCTACTTTCACTCGCTGTTCTGGCCAGCGACCCTGGAGGGCGCTGGTTTCCGCAAGCCCACAGGGGTCTACGTCCACGGTTTCCTGACCGTCAATGGTCAGAAGATGTCCAAGTCCCGGGGTACGTTCATTACCGCGGAGCGCTACCTCGAGCATCTGCCGCCCGAGTATTTCCGCTACTTCATCGCCGCCAAGCTCGGACCAGGCGTCGACGACATCGACCTGAACCTGGAAGAATTCGCGACGCGCGTGAACGCCGAGATCGTAGGCAAGCTGGTCAACATCGCCAGCCGCTGCGCCGGCTTCATCACCCGCAGCCACGATGGCCGGCTCGCCGCCGCGCTGCCCGATCCGGCGCTTCATGCCGCCTTTGCCGCAGCAGGCGAGCAAATCGCGTCACTTTACGAAGCGCGCGAGTACTCATCGGTCGTACGCGAGGTCATGGCACTGGCCGATCGTGCCAACCAGTACATCGACCAGCACAAGCCCTGGCTGCTCGCCAAGGACCCCGCCCGCGCCGCCGAGGTGCAAGCGATCTGCACCCAGGGCCTTAACCTCTTCCGGGTGTTGATGACCTACCTGGCCCCGGTCATGCCGGCGATGGCCGAGCGCGCCGCACGTTTCCTTGGTGAATCGGAATCCAGCTGGCGGTCGGTTGCAAGCCCCCTGCTCGGGACGCGCATCGCGGCCTACGAGGCGCTGGCCACCCGGCTCGACCTGAAACAGGTTCGCGCACTGGTGGAGCCCGCGGGAGAACCCGCGCCAGCCAAGGTTGCTAAGGACGAAACTGGCCTGGTCACCATCGACGACTTCGCGCGGCTCGACCTTCGAGTCGCGCGGATCGTTTCCGCCGAGACGGTCGAGGGCGCGGACAAGCTGCTCAAGCTGACTGTCGATGCTGGTGGCGAGTCGCGCACGGTCTTCGCAGGAATCCGGCAGGCTTACCAGCCTGACACGCTGGTGGGCCGACATGTGGTCCTTCTCGCCAACCTGAAACCACGCAAGATGCGCTTCGGCGTTTCGGAAGGAATGGTGCTGGCTGCGGGCCCAGGCGGGTCCGAGGTCTTCCTGGTTACGCCGGATCCCGGAGCGCTGCCAGGCATGAAGGTCAAGTGACCGGTTGGTCCGGAACGAGCGGCGCAGGATGACCGGACCCGTTG
The DNA here is from genome assembly GCA_024642505.1 of Gammaproteobacteria bacterium. Lineage (GTDB taxonomy): Bacteria > Pseudomonadota > Gammaproteobacteria > Steroidobacterales > Steroidobacteraceae > SG8-30. The sequence goes on along the minus strand of JAHEAZ010000018.1, from coordinate 3,966 downwards.
CAGCCGATCTCGCGGGACGCATCGACGCGGCCCTGCCGCAAACGCAGTGCACACGCTGTGGATTTGCGGGCTGCCGGCCCTATGCGGAATCACTGGCTGGCGGCGAGACCGCCATCAATCGCTGCCCACCGGGCGGCGTCGGCGTGATCGCTGCCTTGTCCCGGTTGCTCAATACGCCGGCCCTGCCGCTCGATCCCGGATGCGGCCAGGAAGTTCCTCCCCAAGTGGCCAGGGTGGACGAGGTCGCGTGCATTGGCTGCGCCAAGTGCATCGACGCCTGCCCGACCGACGCGATCATCGGCGCCCGCAAGTGGATGCACACTGTCATCGCGGCCGACTGCTCCGGCTGCGAACTCTGCCTGCCGCCCTGTCCTGTCGATTGCATCGAACTGGTGCCCGCTCCCGGCCTGCCTCCGGTCGTACTGGACGGCGCCACGATCCTGCGGCGCGCCGCCCATTTTCGGGGGCTCCATGAGTCCCGCCAGCAGCGGCGCGAGCGGGATCATCAGCGCTGGCGCACGGCCCTCGACGCCCACCTGGCCGCGGGACCGGCCGGCGACCGATCGCCGACGCCGTGAATGCCACGAAGCGACGGCAGATTTTTGAGCGGCTTCGCGCGGCCAATCCATTCCCGACGACCGAACTCGAGTACGGCACGCCGTTTGAACTGCTGGTCGCCGTGATCCTCTCGGCCCAGGCGACCGACAAGAGCGTCAACCAGGCGACACGACGACTCTTTGCCGCGGCACGAACCCCCGAGGCGCTCGTCGCGCTCGGAGCGGACGGTCTCGCCCCCTATATCCGTTCGATCGGACTGTGGTCGGCCAAGGCCAGTAACCTCGCAGCCATGTCCCGGCAACTGCTGGAAAGGCACGCGGGACGGGTTCCGGACCGCCGCGAGGATCTCGAGGCGCTACCCGGGGTCGGGCGCAAGACGGCAAATGTCGTCCTCAATACCGCCTTCGGGGAGCCCACCATCGCGGTCGATACCCACATCTTCAGGGTTTCGAACCGTACGGGACTCGCGCCCGGAGGGAATGTACGCCGGGTGGAGGATCGCCTGTTGAAGGTGGTCGAGCCCGAATTCAGACGCGACGCCCACCACTGGCTGATACTGCACGGCCGCTACGTGTGCAAGGCACGAAAACCCGACTGCCCCTCCTGCCCGATCGCGGACCTGTGCGAGTACCGCCACAAGACTCCCGGCAAGTCGCCGGTCGGAAAAACCGATCGGGCGGCACGTCGGCACCGCTGACATGCCATTTTTCGCTGACCAGGATCGCGGGACACTGCGCCACGTATGGCGTGAGGCCTGGCGCAGGCGCTGCGCCGGCCTGCCGCTCGAACCTTTCGAAACGCAGATTGCCGCGGTGGTGCAGATACATCCCGAATACCACGCTGTGCTGGGCGGCGATACGGATTCGCTTGACCGCGACTGGAGCCCCGAAGAAGGCCAGGGCAATCCCTTCCTGCACATGAGCCTGCACCTCGCGGTCCGCGACAGCATCGCTGCGGATCGACCCCGCGGGATTCGCGCGGTTTTCGAGCAACTGCTGGTGACCCACCCTGAGACCCACGACGCCGAGCACGTATTGCTTGATTGCCTGGGCGAGACTCTCTGGGAAGCCCAGCGTGCCGGCCGGCCACCAGACGACAGGGTCTTCCTTGAGCGGAGCCGGCGCCGCGCCCAGGGCCGGTAATAATTCCATGCCGGCGCGGGTCTTATTCAGCAAGGACCAACATGCCGACACGCACGACAGAAGCCACCAGGCAACAGCCCGTCGCCGGAGCGGGCCTTGGCCTACGCCGCGGCCTGCTCGCCGAACTCGAGGCCCACGGCGCGGCAGGCGTCGATTTCTTCGAGCTTGCGCCCGAAAACTGGATTGGCGTCGGCGGATCGCTGGGCAAGCGGCTGCGGGCGTTTACCGAGCGCTTTCCGTTCGTTGCCCACGGCCTGTCCCTGTCGCTCGGTGGACCGGCGCCGCTGGATGAGCGACTCCTGGGCGACATCCGTGACTTCCTCGACGTACATGGCATCCGCGCCTACACCGAGCACCTCAGCTACTGCACGGACGAAGGTCACCTGTACGACCTGATGCCGATTCCCTTTACCAGTGATGCGGTCCGCCATGTCGCTGCACGCATTCGCCGGGCACAGGAAATCCTCGAGCGGCCGATCGGCATCGAGAACGTGTCCTACTACGCAGCGCCGGGCGCCGAAATGTCAGAGATCGAGTTCGTCACAGCAGTGCTGCAGGAAGCCGACTGTGGCCTGCTCCTCGACGTCAACAACATCTTCGTCAACGCGACCAATCATCGCTATGACCCAGCCGAATTCCTGCGCTCGCTGCCCGCCGGGAGAGTCTGGTACCTCCATACCGCGGGTCACTACGTCGAGGGACCTGACCTGCGCGTAGACACCCACGGAACGGCAGTCTGCGAGGACGTTTGGTCGTTGCTCGATGCCGCGTATGAACATTGTGGGCCGGTCGCCACGCTGCTCGAGCGCGATTTCAACTTCCCGCCGCTGAAGGAACTGGTCGGCGAAGTAACCCGGATCCGCGAGCTGCAGTCCAGGCACCATGTGGCAGGGCAGCGCAAGCTGGTGGTGGCCGAATGACGGACTTCCAGCGTCTGCAGCTCGATTTCGCGGCGCACCTGCGTGATCCGGCACGCGTTCCGGCACCCGCCGGGATCGAACCGAGGCGCATGAACATCTACCGCGAGTTGTTCTTCAACAACGTCCGCGACCTGCTGGCCAGCACCTTTCCGGTCTGTCGCGCCATCCTCGGCGAGGAGCGCTGGAGTGACGTGATTCGCCGCTTCTATGCCGGGCACAAGGCGCGTACGCCGTATTTTCTCGAGCTGCCGCGCGAGTTCGTCGAGTGGCTGGGGGCGGCGGGCGAGCAGTCCGTCGGGGAACCGGCTTTCCTGACCGAGCTGGCCCACTACGAGTGGGTCGAGCTCGCCCTGTCGATCGCCGAGGTCGAGGAGCCAATGGCCGGCATCGACCCGGCCGGCGATCTGCTCGAAGGTCGACCCGTTCTCTCGCCGCTTGCCTGGCCGCTGGCCTACCGCTGGCCGGTGCACCGGATTTCCAGGGAGTTCCAGCCGGTCGAGCTGCCGCCGGTCGCCACCTTCGTCGTGGTCCATCGCAAGCCTTCCGGTCAGGTCGGCTTCCTGCAAGTCGATGCCCCGACTACCCGGTTGCTCGTGTTGATCGAGGCCGGACGCGCTGCGACTGGTGCTGAACTGTTGCGAGAGGTCGCCGCCGAAATGCCAGGCGCAAACGCCGCGCAGCTGTTCGAACAGGGTGCGCGCATGCTCGCGCACTTGCATGAGCGCGGCATCGTCCCCGGAACCTTCCGCCACTGACAGGACGCGTTACATGAAAGCCTTGATCGACTTCACTGACAGGACCCATCGGACACTCGACAGGATCGGCAGCTGGCTGCCGCAACTGGCGCTGCGGGCCATCGTCGGCTGGGAGTTCTTCGAGTCGGGGCTAGCCAAGCTCCAGGGCGAAAACTGGTTTTCGGCAGTTCAGGAAAATTTTCCCTTTCCCTTCAGCGTCATGCCGGTTGAGATCAGCTGGTTTCTCGCGACCTGGTCCGAGCTGGTCGGTGGTGTGGCAATCTGGCTAGGCCTGGCGACACGCTTCTGGTCGACCAGCCTGCTGATCCTGACGGTGGTCGCGATCGCTGGAGTCCACTGGCCGGCAGAGTGGAACTCTCTATCGGAGTTGCTCCGGGGTTACGCGATCACCGACAAGGGTTTCGGCAACTACAAGCTGCCGCTCATCCTGCTGGTGATGCTGCTGCCATTGTTGTTCGGCGGCGCCGGCAGGGCCAGCATCGACCACCTGATACGGCTTCGCTACGCGCGCGACTGAATCCGGTAGTCAGGCACCCTTCTTGGGCGCGTACAGGTCGGTCAACGTGCCCTCGAAGGCCTCGGCGGCGAACG
>JAHEAZ010000142.1 GCA_024642505.1 Gammaproteobacteria bacterium | reverse complement strand
CACGCCTGAGGACCTCGAGAAATTCGAGGCGCGCATGAAGGAACTGGCCGCGGCAGACCTGCCGATCCACAGGCGTGTCCTGCCGCGCGACGATGCCGCGGAACATTTCCGTTCCATCGGCGAGCGCTACAAGGCCGAGCTCATCGAGTCCATTCCGCCGGGCGAGGAGATCTCCCTCTACGGCCAGGGCGACTGGGAAGACCTGTGCCGCGGTCCGCACGTGCCGAGCACGGGCAAGCTCGGCGCCTTCAAGCTCATGAAACTCGCAGGGGCCTACTGGCGCGGCGATTCGCGCAACGAGATGCTGCAGCGCGTGTACGGCACGGCCTGGCCGGACGAGAAGCAACTCAAGGCGCACCTGACCCAGCTGGAGGAAGCCGAGAAGCGTGACCACCGCCGGCTTGGACGGGAACTCGACCTGTTCCACCAGCAGGAGGAGGCGGTCGGCAGCGTCTTCTGGCACGCAAAGGGCTGGACGTTGTGGCTGATCATCGAGCAGTACGTCCGCGAGCGTCTTGCCGAGCATGGCTACCAGGAGGTCAAGACGCCGCAGTTACTCGACCGTACGCTCTGGGAGAAGAGCGGGCACTGGGAGAACTACGCCGAAAACATGTTCATCGCTGAATCGGAGGGCAGGGTCCTCGCGGTCAAGCCGATGAACTGCCCGGGACACGTGCAGATCTTCAGGCAGGGCATCAAGTCCTATCGGGACCTGCCGCTGAGGATGGCGGAGTTCGGCTCCTGTCATCGCAACGAGCCGTCAGGCGCCCTGCACGGACTGATGCGCGTACGCGCCTTCACCCAGGACGACGCGCACATCTTCTGCACCGAGGAGCAGATCAGCTCCGAGACGGTGGCTTTCTGCAAGCTGCTGATGTCCATGTACGCCGATTTCGGATTCACAGACGTTCGGGTCAAGTTCGCCGACCGACCGGAAAAGCGGGCCGGCAGTGACGAGACCTGGGACCGCGCGGAGGCCGCGCTTCGGGATGCCGTCGAGGCCTCCGGGCTCCCCTACACCATGAACCCGGGGGAGGGCGCCTTCTACGGGCCGAAGCTGGAATTCGTGCTGCGCGACGCCATCGGCCGGGACTGGCAGTGCGGGACGCTTCAGGTCGATTACGGCATCCCGGCCCGGCTCGGAGCCGAGTACGTCGCCGAGGACGGCAGCAAGCGACCTCCCGTCATGCTGCACCGGGCGATCCTCGGTTCGTTTGAGCGGTTCATCGGCATCCTGATCGAGAACCATGCCGGGAAACTCCCGACCTGGCTGGCACCGGTCCAGGCGGTTGTGATGAACATTACGGACAAACAGGCTGATTTTGCCCGGGATACTGTGGAATTCCTTAAGAATCAGGGGGTTCGGGCAGAAATCGACTTGCGCAATGAAAAAGTCGGCTTTAAAATCCGCGAACACACGCTTGCGCGTGTCCCGTACCTGCTCGTTGCAGGGGATCGGGAAGTGGATTCCAGGTCTTTGGCCGTGCGCACACGGTCCGGGAACGATTTGGGCGTAATGCCCCTGGAACAGGTGGCGGCGCGAATCACCCGGGATGCGGTGTGCCGCGGCCGCGATTTTTTGGAGGAATGACGTATTTCAACAAGCAAGCGCACACGGCGCAATGACGAGATCCTCGCGCCAAAGCTGCGCATCATCGGTGCCGACGGATCGCAGGTCGGTGTCATAGACCGCGCCGAAGCCCTGCAGATGGCGTCGGAAGCGGAGATGGATCTTGTAGAGGTTTCGCCGACGGCCGAACCGCCAGTTTGCCGGATCATGGACTACGGCAAGTTCCTGTTCGAACAGAACAAGAAGACGCACGCGGCCAAGAAGAAACAGAAGCAGATCCAGATCAAGGAAGTGAAGTTCCGGCCGGGAACAGACGAGAACGATTACCAGGTCAAGCTGCGTAACCTGATTCGCTTCCTGACAGAAGGAGACAAGGCCAAGGTAACCCTCAGGTTCCGCGGCCGCGAGATGGCCCATACCGAGTTGGGGCGCAAGCTCCTCGATCGGCTGGTCATCGACCTCGCCGAAGTCGGCCTGGTCGAACAGCGTCCGCTGATGGAAGGACGCCAGATGGTGATGGTCATAGGACCGAAGAAGAAGTGAGCGGCGATTGAGCCGCTCTCGATAGAAGTGACCGGCGGCTTGCCGCCGATACGCCTCCAGCCCGCCCAGGCGGTGTGAAGAGGTTAGAAAAGGAGTAGACAATGCCCAAGTTGAAGACCAACCGGGGGGCGGCGAAGCGTTTTCGCAAGACTGCAAGCGGGTTCAAGCGCGCGCAGGCTCACCGCCGCCACATCCTCACGAAGAAGCCCAGCAAGCGGAAGCGTCAGCTCGGCACGAGCATGCTCGTGCATGAGACCGACGTCGGTCGGCTCAAGAAGCTGCTTCCCAGTCTCTGACGCTATCTGACAAGAGGATAAGTACATGGCACGAGTCAAACGGGGCGTCATTGCTGGACGCCGCCACAAGAAGGTCCTGGCCAAGGCCAAGGGCTATTACAACGCCCGGCGCAAGGTGTACCGCGTCGCGAAGCAGGCCGTCATCAAGGCAGGGCAGTACGCTTACGTCGGTCGCCGGCTGAAGAAGCGGGACTATCGCGCGCTGTGGATCCAGCGGATCAACGCTGCGGCCCGGATGTTCGAGTTGTCGTACAGCCGGATGATGTCTGGCCTGAAGAAGGCTGGAATCGAAATCGATCGCAAGGCGCTGGCCGATCTTGCGGTCCACGATCTCGCTGCTTTTGGCGCCATCGCCGAAAAGGCGAAGGCGGCGCTCGAAACCAAGTAACCGGCTGCATCGCCGGGGTCTGGACTGTGCGCGCGGGCGCCGGACCTTCGGGACCGGTGTCCGTGCGCAGCGCCGTGGAGGATAGTCCTTGCAGGATCTCGATTCCCTTACCAGGGACCTGCTCGACGCGATCGATGCGTGTTCCGATCTGGCGTCGCTGGAATCCGTGCGCGTGGGCGCCCTCGGCAAGAAGGGCCGGGTTACCGAACAGCTGAAACTTCTTGGCAAGCTCTCGCCAGATGAGCGCCGCGCGACCGGCGCACTGATCAACCGGGCCAAGCAACAGATCACGGATGCCATCGAAGCGCGGCGCAGCGCACTGGAAGAGCTGGCGGTCGAGCGCGACCTCGCCGCGGGAACCATCGACGTTACGCTGCCCGGCAGGGGCG
>JAHEAZ010000070.1 GCA_024642505.1 Gammaproteobacteria bacterium | reverse complement strand
TGGGTTCCTTCTGGTTTGGATTGGGCGTGGGATTGACCAGCGTCTTCTTCAGGTCCTCTGGTGCGCGAAAGCCGCCCTTGTGTCGCAGCATCTGCACTACCGTGATCCACGCAGTAGCGACCACCAGCAGAATCATCAGCGAGGCGGCGCTCGCGTAAGTCGCGAACACCGGATTGTCAAAAGTGAGTCTGTCCATGAATGCGCCCCCCCATTATGGTGACCGGAAGATTGCGCCGATCCAGGCAATCCGGCAAGGCAAGATCCGTGTCTCAAGGTTCGGCCTTCTGCGGCGATTCACAGCAGATGAAACCAGCACGCACGTGCTCAACGTCATGTCCGCAATCGTTCACCGGCCTGGAGGAACCCCGGAATGTCGGCTAAGGGTCGTTAACCGCCCTTTCGAGCCGAACCAGGCAGCGAGCGAGAGGCAGGATCTGCCAGCGGCCAGAAGCGCACCTTAGAGGGATATGAAAACCCAGGCGCGAGGCCTGGGTTTGTTCGATTGTTTAGCGTCCTGGTGCTCGATAACCGGGTGCCTTCTTGGCTGCGGCGTCCATCTCCTCGGCGGTCATCAGGACCGTGATGTTGGTGGTGGCAGCCCCGGTGGCGTTGACCGCCAGGGACAGAGCCGCCGCGCTGGCATTGTCCGGCAAGTCCCCGATCACGAACAGGTCTGTGTCACCAAAGGCGTAGTAGAAAGCCTCCACCTGGCCACCGACCGCTCCGAACAGTTTCTCGACCGCTGCGCGGCGTTTGGAGCCGCCTTCTTTCATCAAGCCGGTTACACCGTCTCCGACATAGTTGGCTCGAACGAGATACTTGGCCATATGAGCCTCCGTTAGAAAAGGACATCTCCAACTCTTGCATTGGGCGCTTTACACTCGTTGTTGGCAACTTCATTTTCTGGCTTTGACTTTGACAATGGTTCCCTTCGTCTGTTCCCACCTGTCGCCTTGCATTGCCGAGTTTGCCGACGCGATGGACACGCATGCGGCTGGTCTTGCTTTGTGGATAGATCAAACCGGCCAGACCACTGCTTTATTTGCGCCCGATCGGCGGTGAATTCGCGAGCGCCAGGAGCCTATGCTGCGCTGCGGAAGGATGTCTTCAGGTCGATGCCAACCTCAGGGATTGGGCTGTGCCCGGGCCGGGATGCCTGCTGCCAACTGGGAGCAGAATTAGGCATCCCAACGAGAAACCCCCATGCGTGACCGATGTAACGATTGTGGTCAAGCACCTTTCCTGGGCTTGGAACAATCCAGGGGCAAGTTATCCGAGGGGCTCAGTACTCGATGGGGCCCCCTTGGAGAGGAGCGGCAAGTTCGTATGCGACCCATTCAACCGGTATGGGGGTCCCGAGCTTGTGCCAGCCGAGTCATTCGTCTTCGACTCCACGGGCTCAGCGTTGTATCACGGTCGAAATGAGATACCGTCTGTCTGCCGCAACTACCCCGATCAAAGTGTGTTTGTGATGGGGAGTGCGACAAGGGATAACTCCTTCTTGTTTGACGCCGAACGGCTCGTGCTCGGCGCAGCGTAGGAGTCGGTAGCTCATCCAAAAGTCCCGTCCCCGTCCTGGGGCGTTTTCTTGGAGCCAGTGGCTGCTTCTGGCGGAAAGCAGGCGTCAGCGGCTACCCGTGGATCGCGGCTAAAAAACCCATGCCAGTGCCGCTCATAATCTGTTCGATCGGCAGTTCGAGGCGGCGGCTCCGTACCAGAAGTGAGTCGCTGAATTCGGCTGCCTGTGGACCGCCAAGGGCTGGCTGCGCGTAGCCATGGTCCTGGTCCTGTACGCGCGGCGAATCGGTCAGCCTCTTGTCGCGCCCGGTCATCAGGAGTGTCGCAGTCACCAAGCTCTACTTCGATACCATGTCAGAGGCTTCAGCGGTAGCCTTGAGTCTGGCCAAGGCTGCCTCGACTTCGGTTCGAAATCGGCCATGATCGTCGCTGTCAAACGGCAGCCATTCATGTGGAATCCGCAATTCCTCCAGCGCGCCTCCAGACCTGATTTGGACGGTGTGGGTCCCAGTCAGAATCTCGTCTGATCCGCGGTCCCAAACCGGCGGTTGAATCATGATGCCTGCGCCGGCTGCATGCCCTTGAATGTAGTGGGTAGCGCTGTCAATAAGGATCAAATAGTCGGCCCGTTTGTGGCTAGACATCACCCAACCTCCCTAGTAAGCCCATCGAAAAATGGCCCTGTCACCGGATGTAACCAAGGCTCTCGAGCTTCACCAGAATCCGGTGTGCTGCCAGGTCTGGTGAAAGATTTCTCGTATCAATCCGCATCTCGGGACTCTCCGGCTCCTCGTAGGGGTCGCTGATTCCAGTGAACTCCTTGATCTTGCCAGCGCGAGCCAGGGCGTACAGGCCCTTTCGGTCCCGTTGCTCGCAGACTTCAAGCGGCGTGGCCACATGGATTTCAACAAAGCCACCTGCACTTTCGACCATGTCCCGCACCTGGCGACGGGTTGCGGCGTAGGGCGCAATGGGTGCGCAGACCGCAACACCACCGTACTTGGTGATTTCCGATGCAACATAGCCAATACGCAGAATGTTGATGTCCCGGTGCTCTCGCGAGAAGCCGAGTTCACTTGAAAGATGCTTGCGAACGACATCACCGTCCAGAAGGGTTACGCGTCGCATGCCGAGCTCTAGTAGCTTCACCAGCAAAGCGTTTGCGATTGTTGACTTGCCTGACCCCGAAAGACCGGTAAAGAAGACGGTGAAGCCTTGTTGGTGCTTTGGAGGATGGGTGGCACGGAGTTCAGCGATGATTTCAGGGTAGGAAAACCACTCCGGAATAGCCAGCCCTTCACGAAGGCGTCGCCTGAATTCCGTGCCGGACAGCCTCGAGATGGTGACATCAGGTGAGACCTCGTCCTCCGGTATGAACTGGGCCTTTTCCTCGACGTATACCATCTCCTTGAAGGGCACGAGCGTGACATCGATTTCATCGGCATGTTGCTGCAGCAGCTCCTGGGCAGCGTAAGGCTCATAGAACGACTTTCCGCCCGGTGCAGCGCCCGGGCCGGCATGGTCGCGGCCCACGATGAGGTGCGTGCAGCCGTAATTCTTCCGAATGATCGCGTGCCAGAGCGCCTCCCGAGGTCCAGCCATCCGCATGGCCAGGTTTAGCAGGCTCAATGTCGTCGTCTGGTCCGGGTAGTGTTTCATCATGTGTTCGTAACAGCGAACCCGGGTGTAGTGATCAATGTCACCCGGTCGAGTCATGCCTACGACGGGGTGCAGCAGCAGATTGGCCTCGGTATCCCGAGCCGCCCTAAAGGTCAGTTCCTGGTGAGCCCGATGCATGGGGTTTCGGGTCTGGAATGCCACGACCTTGCGCCACCCCAGCTTGCGGAAACGGCCGCGGAGCTCAGATGGAGAGTCGCGGAGCAGTTTGAAATCGTAGTGCATCGGCGGTTCTACGCCCCGTAGCCGCCCACCCAGATAGACACTACCTGTTCTGTGCAGGAGGTGATGGACGCCTGGGTGATGCTCATCTTCAGTGCCGTATACGCCTCGCGCCTCCGCAGCCTTGTCCGGCACCCACCGGTCGCTGATGACCATCGTTGCAATCAACACGCCTTCGGGATCCCGAAGCGCTATCAGGTCATCTAGTTCTAGCTCGGCAGCAAACTCCTCGGTGACGTCAAGATTGACTGGAATGGGCCAGATCAGTCCTCCGGGAAGGCGCATGCTCTCAACAACGGATTGGTATTCGTCACGCGTAAGAAAACCGGTGAGCGGCGAGAATGCGCCATTCAAGAGAAGCTCAATGTCGCAGAGTTGCCGTGCAGTGAGATTCCATGACTTGTAGTCCCGAGCTGTAGCCTTCTCCAGCTCGGCCTCTGCCTCGTTGAGATACAACTCTTTCAGTGACCCGCCGTGCGGTTCTTTGAATGCGCCCACGTTGACTCCTTAAGAAACAATCAGTCTTAGCCCAGTTTACGCCATCAAATCTCGAGTGCGGGCGCAACTCAATGGAGTTATGTACAAAGAGTCAGCTGAATAAAGTAATGCAGCGCGTGATGAAGCATAGGAGGCTGTGTCAGCCCTGCTGATGGACCTGGCTGGACTTTAGGCGCTGGGAGCGTGCCTGCATCCGGCAGCGAAGACGCGCGGCGCCATTCAGCGGTGGCCGTGCAAGTACAACTTGACCTGGGAGTTGGACTGCCACCTATGGCACTCGCCGGGGTCTCTTTCTCTAGCCAATGAACGGCCCGGCCTCGCTACGATCCCAACGCACATCATTCTTCCAGAGCAGCTGGGGATGTTTGGTCCAGGATCATTTCACCCCGGACTCCCTTGGTGCTGCCTGCCCCGCAGCTTGCCGATGACACACCTCACGCACCCCCGCGCCAAAACGCCGGGCATGCTCCGTAGGGCCTGGCTTTATGCTACAAAGCAGGCGGCCAACGACACGGCTGGTGCCGCTCAGGGAGGGGGCCTTCGGGCCTGGGAACGCTGATGCTCGAACGACTGAATAACTGGTGGCGCCTGGACGAGGACGCTGAACGGCAGAGCGCCGACAACCCGCACAGCCCGCTGAGCCCGGCCCAGCGCCGGGACACCGGACCGATGCTGACGCTTGCTTTCGGTTGGGGTTTCCTGATTACGGGCTTGTTTATCGGCGGCATGCTCGGCGCCGGCCAGCCGTTCATGCCGGACCTGATCCGGAACTCGTTTCTCGGAAACCTGACGAATTTCGTCATTGGCGCGCTGGTGGGCTACATGGGCTACCAGACCGGCTGCAACAGCGGCCTGCTGTACCGCATGGTCTACGGCAACGTCGGCGCCTACATCCCGGTGTTGTTCCTGTGCCTGCTGCTGATCATGTGGCAGGGAATCGTCGTAGGCGCATTCAGCCAGGCCTGGGTTCAGGACTTCGACTCGCCATGGTTCTACGTGGTTGCGATCTTCGCTGGCTTGCTTTACACGGTGACTACTTACTTTGGCGTCAAGGGCCTGGAGCGTGTCGCGCTACCGGCCTCCGTGATCCTTGTCGCCGTGCTGCTCTACGCGGGCTGGTACAACGTGGACAAAGCTGGCGGCTGGCAGGGATTTCTGGCGATGTCCAGGGAAACTGCTGCACGCAGCCCGCTTACGGACGTGCAGGCGGTCAACATCGTCATCGGCTCATGGATCGTTGGCGCCGTCGTGATGGCCGAATACACCCGTTTCGCCAAGAAAGCCTGGGTTGCGGTCGCGATCCCGTTCATCGTGCTGATCATCGCGCAATGGTTTTTGCAGCTGGTGGGTGCGATGGGCGGCGTGGTGTCTGGCTCGTTCGACTTCACCGCCTATATGCGCGCTTCGGGAACCTTCATCGCGCTGTTCGGCCTGATCGCGATGAGCCTCGCACTGTGGACTACCGGCGATGCCAACCTTTACCTGCCATCGATCCAGACCGCGAGCGTCTTCAGGCGACCCAAGCGCGTGACGGTTGTGATCTGCGGAGTGCTCGGCACGCTGATCGGCCTCGGGATCTACCAGCGCTTCATGGTGTTTATAAGCGAGCTGGCGAACCTGGTGCCTCCGCTCATCGGTCCGGTCATTGTCGACTACTATTTGTTCAACAAGGCTCGCTTCCACGTCGAGCTGCTCGACAAGCTGCCGGCCTGGAATCCATTGGCCGTAATCTCATTCGTGATCGGCGCGGTAGCCGCGCGCTATGCGCCAGCCTCGACAGCAGCTGGGCTGTTCGGCCTGGGCGTATCGATGGCAAGCTATGTCTGCCTGTACGGGATCGCCAGCGCCACGGGTATCAAGATAGGACATGCCAAGGCCGAAGCCGAAGCGGGCCTCAAGTGAGCGTGATGCGTCCGGGATAGGAAATCCCGGCGGCCATTTCTGTCAAAGAAAGGGTGCGGCGCCGGCTGGTTGCAGAGACGGAAGTACTTGGCGCTCCAGTCCGGAATCCGGCCCCCGCTCGCAGCTTTCCAAGAGACTCGGGCCTGGTACCCGAACTTCCCTTATCGTCGAACCGTAAATTTTGTTTCTGTCGTGCAAGCTTGGCGGTGTGATAGATGGAATTGAACACTTCGAGATTGACGAACGCCAGGAGGTAGACATGTCGGAAGACGCTAAGACCGAAGTCGCGAGAGCGCCTTGGCATTTTTGGGTGGTTGGCGTTGCCGCACTGCTGTGGAACGCCATGGGCGCCTTGGACTACCTCATGACGCAGACCAGGAATGAAGAGTATATGAGTCAATTCACGCCCGAACAGCTGTCCTTCTTCTACGGGCTGCCGACGTGGGTTATCGCGACCTGGGCCACTGCAGTATGGTGCGGAGTCCTGGGCGCGCTACTGCTGCTGGCAAGGCGACGTCAGGCGGCATGGCTTTTTCTTGTGTCGCTGGTCGCGATGGTTGTAACAACATTCCAGAACTACGTTCTTTCCAATGGAATGGAGGTAATGGGTGACGCTTTCTCTCTCGGATTCACCGTCGCAATATTCCTACTGGCGTTGGTTTTCTTTCTCTACGCTCGCGCAATGCATAAACGGAAGATACTTGGCTAGTCTGGAATGGCCCACATTCCAGGAGCCGTCGGCGGCGGGAGCAGGTAAGGGTCTTTCCCATTGTCGTTCCGTCGCCGTAGTCAGCCGCGTAACAAATGGGAAAGTGCGCAAGGCCGCTTGGAGTCCAGGCGTAAGGCCGGAAACCCTGTCGAACAATGCGTTACTGGGAAGAGTGCCAAGCCATACACTTGTCCCTGTTGCCACTGCCGGACGATCAGGGTTCGATCGATGATGCAGCCGGCCTCAGAAGCCTGACCGAAGCAACAGGAACAACAGCAAGAACTCGACTCCATTGGAGATGTTGTGCGCGATGATCGGCGCTACAAGGCTTGCGGATTTCTCGTAGAAGTACGCGTAACACAAGCCCAGGATGAACGCGTAGATTTGCTGACCGATCGCATAGATAAGGTTGCCTGACCAGAAGGAACTGATGTGCATCAACGCGAACAAGACTGCGATGATCACGCCCGCCACGTGTACGTCCCATTGAATGATGCGTACGTGACCACTGAATTTGCTCATCAGGTAAGTCATCAGCAAGCCGCGGACGAATATCTCCTCCGATGTCCCGGCAAATAGCCACTCAAACGAAAGCCAGCCCACGACGTTCGTGCGGTCCAGCACGTAGCCAGTGATTTCCTGACCGGTCACGACCGCCGGTCCGTGATCGACGAGCGTCATGATCACGCCAAACAGGACGCCAATTAACACGGCCGGCTTGAGGTAAAGATTGCCGGAGCTGATGTTGAGTCCGTATTTCCGGAGACCGCCGCCCAAGAAAAGCATGATGACGATGGCAGCCACCATCTGCATGAAGTGATGACAGTAGAGGTAGATCCAGGGGTAGGTCGCCAGTGTGTCCTCTGCGAGGCTCTTGGTGGCGAAGTGGGCAAAGAGCTCCGACACGATAGCGATCGCGATGATCAGGACCAGAACAAGTCCAATGGGGGCGACCTTTGACTTCAGGAGTTCACGCGTTGCCATGATGCCGCTTCATGCAGGAAGCCATTCGGACCGTAGTCTAGTGCCGTTGATATCTATTCTGGAAGCTCTGTCGACCGGAGGCGGGGTGTCGAAAGTATGGGCACCGCAACGCAACACGACGTGTAGGCAGAGGCTGGCACGGTCGGCTAGAAGAGCTAGAGACCCACCAGCCCGATAACCTGTGAGACACTGCATTTGAAGTAATCCAGATCGAGCTCAAGGCCGAGCCGGCCGTTGCCAAGTGACTTGGAACGCTACGCAGCAGCGACCACACTCATCGGCACCGTGCCGCGGCCACATTGCGCCGGGTTTCTTTCTCCAGGAACGCCACGGACCGGGGCTGATGGGCGTACCGCCGATCGGCGCAGTACGTTCCCCAGACAGCGATGGAACCGTCTCGCGCCAGCAGTCCCTTGTGAGATCGCGGCTCTATGCTGGGGTCTTCTGGTAGTGCGCTGGATCGGGCATCCGCGGCTGGCCGGTTCGAAGCCGGGTCCCCACTCTAGCCAGGGTCGAAATCAGTCGGAATTGATGGCTGGAATTACCGCGTCCCAAGCTGCTAGAGTCAGCCCGAACGTCTTTGGCCGCGAGGGATTCCATTGATTTCGTATCTCCGCTCTGTGGCCTTGCAGCGTTTCGCCAATCTCATCGTCATGGGTGTCGTCGCGCTCACCCTTGGTGCGTGCTCCGGCCTGCAGCGCAGCGACCCGCTCCAGGTGGCCGTCGCTGGTATCGAGCCGATGCAGGGAGAGGGGCTCGAGCTGCGCATGCTGGTCAAGCTGCGTGTGCAAAACCCCAATGATGCCGCCCTCGACTACGATGGGGTGTACGTCAAGCTGGAAGTCATGGACAAGACCTTTGCCACTGGCGTCAGCGCCGAACGCGGCACCGTCGGCCGATTCGGTGAATCGATCATCGACGTGCCGGTGACGGTCTCAATGCTGCGCATGGTGCGCCAGACACTCGGCATGCTCAACGGCGAGCCGCTCGACAAGGTCACTTATCGGCTGAGCGGTAAACTCAGTGGTCCGGGTTTTGGTTCCAACCGGTTCCAGGCCCAGGGTGAATTCGGCCTGCCGACTGCGTCTGCGAGTGATACGCCGACTCCCTGAAGCTGACTGATATTGGATCCGGTTTTAGCTCGACATCCTGGTTCCAAGAGGGCGGCTTGCCCACTGACAGCCAAGAACAAGATTCTGGAGGCCACCATGAATCGCCGTAATTTGCTCAAGCTCACCAGCGCGGCTCTTGCTGGGGCGGTCGCCCTGCCGCCGCTGGTGAATGCAGAGACCAAGTCCGCGGCGGCGGGTCTCTGGGGCGTGTGGGACGAGGTCTTTGCGCGGGCGCGCTTCATTTCCCTTTCGCACGTCCTGACCCCGGACTCGCCGTTGTGGAATGGCTTTCCACCGACCACGAAATTTCAGCGAGGTATGGGACGACTTGACGACCAGACACCCTTTGCCGCCTTCACCTACGAGAAGACTGGCGTCGAGACTTCTGCTTATTCCTTCGCCACCGATCAATTTGGCACGCAGCTTGATCCTCCAGCGCATTGGCATCAATGCTTCCCCGCCATCGACGAATTGCCTGCAACCCTCGCTCTACGCAAGCTTGTAGTGATCTCGATCATCGATAAAGTGCAGTCGAACCCTAACTATCATCTGAAGGCTGACGATGTCCGCGTCTGGGAACGCACCAACGGCACCATTCCGGCCGGATGCGTGGTCATGGTACGCACGGACTGGTCCAAGCGATGGCCTGATGCCGCGCGCATGCAGCCTGCCGACGGCAAATTTCCCGGCGTGTCGCTCGAAGCGCTGCAATTCCTGCATCTCGAGCGCAACATCCTGCTCCACGGCCATGAGCCGCTGGACACCGACTCGACGCCAACGCTGGCTAGCGAAGACTGGTTGATGAACAACGGCTACATGCAGGCCGAGGGCGTTGCCAATCTCGACCTGGTGCCGGCGTCAGGTGCGCTGGTCGCAATAGGCTTTCCGCGCCTGAAGGGCGGGACCGGAGGCTTCGCCAGCTTCACCGCGATCTGCCCGGCCGACTGGTCGCAGGGTCTTCGTCCGGGTGAGCAGTCGGAAGCACCGTTGGCTTACAACGGCCAGAGGCTGGTGTGGAACGAGGACAAGGGTATGCGCGAACGCAGCGCACCCTGCGACAAACCGAAGGGGAAGCTCAGCTTCAACTGACGCTCTGCGGCCAAGTTCTTCGGTCCGATGGGCGACTTGCGTGCCGTACCTGCGCGCTATGTGCGGAGAGTCGTGCTGTCTCGTAAATTCTATCTTTCCAGAAATAACGGAATAATCCTGTCGCTGGGTTGCGATACCATCAGAAAACCTAGATATATCAATATGTTATTTAGTATATCGCTACCAGTACTTGCATAAACGCTCTCATTTACATAATTTGTAGCCGTGCGAGAGTCGGATTATGAAATAAAGCGCGTTGCGCGCGTGGCGGCGAGGGCGCCGGATCATGCATAAGCCAGACATGATTGAACGACGAGAGCATGTCAGCACAGCGACGGAACACTCGCGTCGCACTGTCTCCGGGATCGAGGTGGTCGAATACATCGACGATAACGGCCACGGGGAGGAGCTTTCTACGGTTCTGGAACCTCAGCCGCAGTTGGCGGTGCCGCGCCGGAAAGGAACGGCCCCGGTGCTTGACAGCGGCCCGGCACGAATCGCCCAGCTCGAGCGGGAGCTTTCGCAGCTGGACGACGAACTCACTGGAACGCGCCGGGACGCGGACCGCCGCAACCGCGAGTATCAGGACAGGATTGCAGCCCTGCTGACTCACCTCAATGAGCGTGAATACGAGTTGTTCGAGAAGGACTCGAAAATTGCGTCGTTGGCGGCTGCCTACGATGGTCTTCGCGAGCAGGTGGAGGACGGCTCTGTGCCGGCCACCGGTATCGCGGTTGGGTTCATCAATGGTCACCGTCGGAGCGGTGATATCGTCGAGAGCCTGAAGGCCCGCCTCGAGGAACGCGGTCGGGCGCTGAAGATCGCGCGCGAGGATGCAGACGCGCTCCAAATTGAGTGTTCGCGGCTGACACAGGCCCTGGCGGAGCGCGGGCAGCAGGTCGCGCAGTTGATGGAACAGTTGACGCGTGGCGAGGTCGGTCACGGCTTCGGGATGGACTTCCGTAGCGGTCTGCGCCGACTGTTCCAGCGTGATCCGGCCGTCGCGACCGGTACCGAGGAATCACAGACCTGGTACTCGTCAGTCAGCGCCGTGGAGACGATCGTCCTCGACTCGTCAGCGGATCTGGGCTCCGGTGATTCACCGCCTGACGTTAGCGTGGCCGCGAACGAAGGCAAGGCCGCGACCGCGAGGGCAGTCGAAAGCGTCGCCAGGGAAACGACCCCGCGGGCGAAGGCTGATAGCATCAGGTTGCGCCGGTACCTGCTGCCGCTGCAACCGGATGTCGACCCGGTCTTCGAGCTGTCGGGGCCGCGCTCCTATGTAGGTCGTGGCGTCGAGGCGGACGTCTGTATTAGTCATCCGACCATCAGCCGCCTTCATGGGGTTCTGTACTGCATCGGTGGCGCTACGATAGTGGAGGACGCACGCAGCTCCAACGGCGTGTTCGTCAATCGCAAGCGCGTGCAGCAGTCGGTGCTGAAAGACGGCGACGTCGTATCCTTCGGCAATGTGGCCTTTCATTTCCGGGTCTCGGTTTCCGACTCGTAGCAGTTTCGAATACAGCGGCGCGGCCAATGATGTGAGGGGTCGCTGGATGAGTCGGATGTGGCGGTCGGCAGTAGCCGCGAGATAGCGGGTCCGAGAGCGCGGAGCCGGTCAGCTCAGCGATCTTTCGTACGGTAGTCGTGCGCGGCTACGCATTCCGGCAAGTCGTAGAACAGTGGCGCCCGGTTTCCGGAACGGTTACCAAAATCGGCGTAAAAGCGTTCGCAGGACTGGCGGTCCGGACGCTCCTTCTTGTCGACGCACTCTTCTACATACTGCAACCGCAGGGGCGCAAGCTTTTCCTGGCGGGCCGCCTCGCAGGCGGCATCCAGTCGAGCCAGAATCGTGTCGCGATCTTCCTCGGCGGCGCCCACCGGTCCGGCAACCGCGGCCAGCAACACCACTACAGCTAACGGCTTGCAGGTATGAGCCATCCCTGAACTCCAGGATCCGCATGGATCGCAGAGAATACCATTGGGTCGATGAGTATGCTGCCGCGGCGTTCGCGGGGCACGACAGGGGCTTGCATCGATCCGGCAGCACCTTTTATCCATTCGTGGTGCTCGACAGGTACCACTGAAGCCTCCCAGGAAGCGCTCCTCAAGTACCTATTGAAGGCCCGACGCCACGGTATACGCTTGCCATATGGAGCCAGCCGATGGAGCCATTTCAGGCTGATCCGTTCCTCGCCAGGTTCACTCCGACCCTGGGTTGCAGATTACTTCCTAAGCTCATTGTCCAACGC
>JAHEAZ010000141.1 GCA_024642505.1 Gammaproteobacteria bacterium | reverse complement strand
TTGCGCCGGCTGGTCTTGCTCTGGCCCGTTTCACGACTCATGTGTCTGCTTCCTCTATCGGCGCCGGTTCTTGCCAATGGCCGGCCTAGGCTATCAAGTTTCCAGGAACTACGCGTCCGTCCGCGGCGAAGACGCCCCCGCCGCCGGGATAGACATGGCGAACGCCCTTGTCTCAACGTCCATGAACTGCTCGCCCAACTGGCCCACAGCGCGGTAAAAACGCGCCGAGGTCGCCTGCTGCAGGTCGCGGAAAAACCGGCCCATCCAGGGCTCCATGTGGCGGGCAAAGAACTGCGACTGGAGATCGACCGGTACTGGCTCGTCCCCGGTGATCAACAGCGCCATCGCGTCGCACAGCGCGGCAACATGGTCTTCGGGCTCTTTCACGCCATCCTGCCGCTCGATGCCGAGCTGCACGAGGTCGCTGCGCAGGCGAGCCAGCGGCTGTTCCATCAGGAAGCCGGTCAGGTACCAGGAGGCGTAGGGCACGACCTCGCCGCGACCGATACCGATGAACAGGGCGGTGTGTTCTTCACGCAGGGACTCGGGCGTGGCCCGGGCGGCGGCATCACCGAGCATCTGCCAGGAAGCCGTCAGCAGGCTCTGGTCGGCGGGCGCGGGGTCGATGGCAGCGAGGGACTCGAGCACGGCGGCATCGGGCGGGGCGGACAGCAGGTGCCCGAGCAACGCATAAACGTTGCCCCGGACCTGGTCCTCGTCGCCGGCGGCGGTCACCATGGCGACCGACCTTGCTGCAGCGACGTCAATGCCCGCTTCAGGCATGCCGACGTCCTTCCCTTCATCCGAACACCCTCAACATAAGCAATATCCGGGCCACATTTTGCGGCGGCCGGCTGCCTCGTGATCCACTTTACTCCGACGTAAGGGGCTGATTGCGGTCGTGAATGAGACATTTTGTCCTGAATGGGGTCTGCAGGTGAGACCTAACGACTCTTCCCGCCCTCGGCGGAGAACATGTTGCGAACGCGGCAATCCTCGCACATCAGCATCCGACGCCGCGCTTCCTCGGTCTGGAACATCCAGTGATCCGCCAGCTTGCGATTCAACACGTCGAGCATCGACTGGGTGGCGAAGGGTTTGCCGCAAGAAATGCAGCAAACCGGCTGCTCCTCATGCAGCAATCGCGGCCTTTCGCGTTCCTCGACCTCGTAGAGCAGCCGCGCATTGAGCGTGATGGCGCTCTCCGGGCAGGCGCGCTCGCATAACCCGCACTGCACGCAACTCCATTCGCGGAAGTTCAGCTGCGGTAGTCCGCGGCCATCCTGCAGCGCATGGGTCGGGCAGACCGACACGCAGCCCATGCACAGGGTACAGGCCTGCGTGTTGACCCGAACCTCGCCAAAGGGCGCGCTCGCCGGCAGCTCCACGCTGCGTCGGGGCGCCGGTGCCTGCCCATGCAGGTGCTCCAGGGCGCCTCTCAGCCTGCCACGCTTGTCGGCAGGCGCAGCAAAGGTCGCCGGGCGCCTTGGCGGGCCGACGGGCAACCCGGCCAGCGCTTCCAGCGCAGCGGAAGTCTGGTCGGCGTTCACCAGTTGCAGGCATCCCTCGTCGTAACCCATCCCGGCAAGAATGGCCCGTGCCGTAACCAGCTGGTCCTGGGCGGCTTCGACCACCTGGGGCGGCGTCCTGTCGGATGTCAGAATGATTACGCCCTCGGCGCCGTAGGCCAGTCCAACCAGCCACGCGTCCATGCCCACCGAGCCGACTTCCTCAACCGGTACCGGGAGGATCCGCTCGGGCATTGCAGCCAGCGGGCCAAAGACCGACTCGCGCGAGCTTTCATCGTAAAAAAGCAGGACCGGGCGGGATCCAGCGGCGTCCGCGTACGCCCGCAACGCGCCGCGCAGCAGGGCCAGCAGGTCGGCGGCTGGCGGATAGGTGTAGGTGATCGCGCCGGTGGGACAAGCCGTCGCGCAGGCGCCGCCGCCCTGACACAGGTATGGGTTTACCTGGATCCGCTCGCCGATCGAGACAATCGCCTCGGCCGGGCAGGCATCGATGCAGCGCGCGCAGCCACGCTTGCCGCTACGCCCGTGCGCGCAGATATCCGGGTCGTAAGCGAAGAACTTCGGCTTCTCGAAGCTGCCCCGCATATCGGGCAGGGTCGCCAGCACGGCTTCCAGCGCGGACTCATCCGGCCCGGGAGCGTAATAACCGAGTGGCGGCATGGCCTGGCTCAGCAGCCGCGGGCTGCCAAGGTCGAGGACCAGGTCAAAGCGCTCGACCGGCGGCGCGAGCAAGGCCCCCAGGTCGCGACCGTCGCCGCTGCCGGCGAGCGAAACCCGGAAGTCGCCGAGCGCGCCGCGTACGACTGGCTGGCCGCCGCGGACCACGTCGATGCCCTCGACGACCGAGGTCCGCGGCGTGCCCCCCGAGGGCACCGCGATCACGCAGGGCAATCCAGGACCGAGGCGCCGGGCCGCCTCCAGCGCCCGTTGCTCGTCACCAACGATCAGGCAGCGGCCGCCGGAGACGAACTCCACCACCGCCGTCGGCGTCACGTCGTCGAAGCGCAAGCAAGCCAGCGCGGCGACCCGGGCCTTGCCGTCGGTTGTTTCCTCAGGCAGGCCGGTCGGGTTCGTCATGTACTGCCTTCTCGTCATTGTCAGATTGATCGGCGGGCTCGCCGGCGGATGCTGCGCCGGCCTTCCCGCTCGCTGCCGCGTCCGTTGCCGCGACCTCCGCACCGGGGGTGCCGTCCTCCAGCGCCCTGGCTGCCGCGCGTGCGGCTCGCTCGAGATGATGCCGCATATCCGCCGTAACGAGGTCACCCAGGCTCTCGAACTGGGTGTAGTCGTCGCAATAATCGTCCATGCCGTCCAGCACGTTGAACTTCGGGCTACTGAACAGCTTGCGCAGTGCCGTGCGTCGCAGCTTGTCGTCCACTCCCGGCGTCAGGAAGGCACTGTAGTCCGAGTCGGCATCGAGGCTGTCCAGATCTGGCAGTTCGACGACACCCGGATCGCGCGAGGAGGGTTCCGGCTCGCTCGCCTGGACAGGCAGGTCCGATGGCGCGGCTGATTCCTCGTCCGTGCCCGTCCGCGCCTGCGTCTTCTTCCGAGACCATCGCTCCAGGAATGATGGCTCGGCGGCGGTCGGATCGGCGCCTGCGGTGGGTTTCCGTTCACTCATGCGGGCTTGTCGGCGTTCCAGTCGGTGCGCTTGCGCTTGCGCTTTTCCTCCGGCCGGTGA
>JAHEAZ010000017.1 GCA_024642505.1 Gammaproteobacteria bacterium | reverse complement strand
GTGCCCGCAGGCGGCAACCCCCTTGAAACCGCCGACCCGGCCCCGATGACCCCACATGGGTGTAAGCTGGAGGCCTTGATAGCTTCTGCCGGAGTGTCAACTTGACACCGACCAGCCGCATCGCATCGGCGGCAGAACTCCGCCGACTCACGTCTCCGTTCGCAGTGGCGGACGATCGCAAGGCGATCGTTCAGCTGGTGGACACGTTTCTGCCCTTCCTGGCGCTGTGGGCGCTGATGGCCCTCACCCTGGAGTCGAGTCGCGGCTGGTCGCTGCTGCTGGCATTGCCGACCGCCGGGCTGTACGTGCGCCTGTTCATCATCCAGCACGACTGCGGCCACGGATCCTTCCTCACCAGCCAGCGGCTTAACCGCATTGTCGGCGCCGTGATCGGGCTGATGACGCTGTTCCCGTTTGCCTACTGGAGGAAAACCCACGCCATCCATCACAAGACCTCGGGTGATCTCGACCGACGCGGCCTGGGTGACATCGAGACACTGACCGTCCGGGAATACCTGGCGCGCACCCGCGCGGGGCGCCTGGCCTACCGGTTGTATCGCAGCATGCCGGTCCTGCTGGGCGTCGGCCCGCTCTACCAGTTCATCATCAAGCATCGCTTGCCCTTCGATATGCCGCGGGCCTGGAAGAAGGAGTGGGCGAGCGTGCTCTATAACAACGTGGCGCTGGCGCTGGTGGTCACCACGTTGTGCTGGGCACTGGGCTGGCAGGTGGTGCTGGCCGTGATGCTGCCGACGGTGCTCATCGCCGGCGCCGCAGGCGTGTGGCTCTTCTACGTGCAGCACCAGTTCGATCCCGCCTACTGGGCCGACCATGAACACTGGGATCATACGGCGGCGGCAATGCAGGGAAGTTCATACTACGACCTGCCACCGGTGCTGCACTGGTTCACTGGCAACATCGGCTATCACCACATCCATCACCTGGACGTGCGCATCCCGAACTACCGGCTGCGCGAGTGCTTTGAATCGAGCTCGTTGCTGCAGGCAGCACCGCGCCTGACGCTGCGGTCCAGCCTGCATTGCGCGGCGCTCAAGCTGTGGGACGAAAGACTACAGCGCCTGGTGGGGTTCCCGGCCGCCGCCTGAGCAGCATGCGGCGAATGGCGTCCTGCCCGAAGGTATCATCGCCTCATGTGGCGCGTGCTTCGCATCAGCATCCTGCTGGCTGTCCTGGCGTTTGTCGCGCTTGGCGCCGCGGTCGATCGTTTCAGCTCGACCGACTGGAACAACACCCTTTGGGTCGGCATCTTCCCGGTCAACGGCGACGGTCGCGAGGCTACCGACCACTATGTCGCCTCGCTGACGCGCGAGCAGTTCACCGACATCGAGGATTTCTTCGCTGAGGAGGCGCAGGCTTTCGGCGTCGCGCTCGAACGACCCGTGCACATTGAACTCTACCCGCCGGTGAGAGAGCCGCCGCCCACGCTCGATCCGGGCGTCAGCCTGCCGGGAAGGATGTGGTGGAGCCTGAAAGCGCGCTACTACAGCTGGCGTGTCGCCGGTGACAGGCTGGCCCGGGTTCGTATTTTCGTGCTCTATCACGATCCCGCAGGCACCCATGCCGTGCCGCACTCGCTCGGGTTGCAGAAGGGCCTGCTGGGGATCGTCTACGCCTATGCGGATCAGGCGGCGCATGCGGCCAACAGCGTGGTAGTCGCCCACGAACTGATGCACACGCTGGGCGCGACCGACAAGTACGATCCGCAGACCAACCTGCCGGTCTTCCCGCAGGGTTATGGCGAACCGGATGCCGAGCCGCGCTTCCCGCAGGCGTGGGCAGAGATCATGGCCGGGCGCATTGCGGTATCGGCGGATGAGGCGCAGATGCCGCGGAGCCTGCGCGAGGTCGTGGTCGGGCCAGCGACGGCGGCCGAGGTGAACTGGATCGCCGACTGACGGGAACACGGCCCTCTCCGGGGCTGGATGGACATACAGTGCACAACCTGCGCTACCAGCAGTCGTATGCTTGGGGCACGCCTGGCAGTCGACTGCCGGCTTCGGCCCAGGACTCAGGACAGCAACAGGACCCGCAATGAACGATCAGATGGCTAGTGACAGCAGCGCGGAACGGTTGCTGTTGTCGCCCGCAACCAAGGTGACCTGCCCGAAGTGCGAGCACGAGTTCAGCCTCGCCGAGGGTTTCGCCAAGCAGTCGCTCGAGCAACTCGAGACCGCCAGCCACGGCGCGCTGGAGAGAATGCGGGCGGAGGCCCGTGCGGCCGAGGACCGGCGAGCGCGGGAGCGCGCGTCGAAACAGGCAGAGCTGCTGCAACAGCAACTCAAGGACAGCCAGGCACTGCTGGAACAGCAGCAGAAGCAGCATGCCGAGTCGTTGGCCAAGGCGCGTGCGTTTGAGAAGCAGGCCGCCGACCAGGCCCAGGCTAACATGAGGGAGCAGCTGCAGGCGCAGACGAAACAACTCGACGATTTTCGCAAGGCTGAAAACCGGCTGCGAAAGGAGCGGGCGGAACTGGAGGCGAGGCAGCAGCAGCTCGAGCTCGAGGTACAGCGCAAGCTCGACGAGGAACGCAAGCAGATCGCCGACAACGCGCGGGGCGCGGAGGCGGAAAGGGCCAAGCTTCGCGAGGCGGACCTGCAGAAGAAGCTCGACGACATGCGTCATCAGCTGGACGAAGCGCAGCGCAAGGCCGAGCAGGGGTCGCAGCAGGCGCAGGGCGAGGTACTCGAGGTAATCCTCGAGGAACAACTCGGTGTCACCTTCCCGATCGACGTGATCGAGGAGGTCAAGAAAGGCGCGCGGGGCGGCGACGTTGTGCAGAAGGTGATGACCCGCTCCGGTCAGCAGGCCGGCACGATGTTGTGGGAGGCCAAGCGAGCGCAGAACTGGAGTGCCGCATGGCCTGCCAAGCTGATGACCGACATGCGCGACCTGGGCGCCGAAGCAGGCGTGATCGTGACGACTTCCTTCCCCAACGGCTGGCCGACGGGCCAGCTGTTCGGTCTACACGACGAGGTGTGGGTCACCTCGCCATCGGCGGCCATTCCGTTGGCAAGTGCGCTGCGCGCGGGGCTGCTGGAGGCATTCAAGGCGAGGGTGGCGAGCGCGAACAAGGGCGAGAAGATGGAGGCGGTCTACGACTACCTTACAAGTCCGCAATTCGCGCACAAGCTGAAGGCGGTCTACCTCGCGTTCAGGAAGATGCGCGAGGAACTGGAGACCGAGCGAACCACGATGCAGCAGCGCTGGAATCGACGAATCAAGCAGATCGACCAGGCAACGGTGCAGCTGGTTGGCATTGCCGGCGACCTGCAGGGCCTGGCGCAACAGGAGCTGCCGCAGCTGGAGATGGAATCCGACCTGCTCGAGGGTCCGGGCGAAACGGAGGAAGACTAGGTGCTGCGCCATGGTCCTGGTGAAGGTCTGCTGCGAGTCCTGATCGCCGGCGCCACCGTGGCACTCGGCGCCGGCTGCGCCGGAGTGTCGAACCTGCCTCGCGCGGATCTGGTCGCCGATATCGACTGGTCGGGGCTGGAGCCGGTCGAGGTCAAGGGCATCGACATCGCCTATGTCAGCCCGGTTGCGAATCTTGCCGTCTACGACCGGGTGATGCTGGACCCGCTCGAGGCGTCCTTTGCAGAGCAATGGGACCCCTCGCGGCCGGGATCCCCATTTTCGATGTCCGAGCGGGAGCTGGAAAACCTGCGACAGGACATTGCCAGGGCGCTGGAGGATGCCTTCAGGAGTTCCATGGATCGTGACCGGCGTTATCCGGTCGTGACCGATCCTGGCCCGGGCGTGCTGCGCATCCGGGCGCGCGTCGTGGATGTGTTCCTCAACGCGCCCGGCATTCAATCGGCCGGCCGCACCGACCAGTATGCCCACTCTTTCGGGGAGCTGACCCTGGTCGCGGAGCTGATCGATGGCGAGAGCGGCGCGCTGCTCGGCCGCCTGGTCGACCGCTGGATCGACCCCGAAGGGCGGCTCGAGCGCTACACCTGGGTTGAGAACCACCTGGCCCTGCAGCGGGCGATGCAGTCCTGGGCGGAATCGTTGCAGCGATACCTGAACGTCGTCAAATTCCGCCACGGAATGTCGGGCGTGGGTGAGGGCATCAGGAAGGCCGACGACCGCTGAGGGCAGTCGGCCTGGTTGATCGTTTCGCCCTGCCAGCCGCCGTTGCGCCAGCCGATATACGCTTGTGGAAAGCCACGGCATCCGCGCTCACGGGACGGCGGTTCAATGGACGCGGAAGCCCGCGTGAAGGGACTTGCTCCCGGGCATCCGTCGGAGGCAATCATGAACCGTCGTTTCCTGAAGCTGGCGCTAACAGCCGCCGGATTGATGTTGCTCGGCCCAAGTTGGGCCCAGGTCAACGAAGTGCCGATGAAGGGCGTCGGCAATGACTGGGTCAAGGAGCTCGACCTGAAGGGCCGCATGGACTGGGAGTGGATCGAGACTTATTCAAACGAGGTCTACTTCGTCACCCGGCAGGACTACGAGCGCAAGGGTGAAATGGTCACGATGTGGACGCGCGTCGAGTATCGCGAGCCGCAGGAACCAGGTGCGCACCGCAGTGCCGCCAGTCGTGACCAGTGGGACTGCAAGGGCAAGCGCAAGGCCAACGTGAACGTCGTCTATTACCGGTGGAAGAATCTCGACGACAACGATGCGGTCACGGCCAGGGCAAATCTGCCGGACTGGCACCCGGTTGAGCCGGGGACTCTGGGTGACACGTTGCTGCAGTTCGCGTGTAGCCTCGGCGCATCGCCCTGAGTTACTGCTGATCCTGGTGACTCGTCGGCCACGGATATGCGGGGACGTGCGGTGCCGGGACTGGGATTTCCAGGGCTTCGCCGCCAGTGTGGGCCAGTCGAACCCCCGAAATCCCCGACCCGGCACCGAGCTGCGCTAGACTGATCGCTTACCGGGTCACGAGGACTGCTCATGGACTGGGACGCTGTATTCCTGTCGCGGCTGCAGTTCGCTTTCACGATCTCCTTCCACATCATCTTCCCGAGCTTCACCATCGGGTTAGCCAGCTATCTCGCGGTGCTGGAGGCACTGTGGCTCAAGACCGGTAACGCGGTCTTCAGAAACCTCTACCTGTTCTGGGTGAAGATCTTTGCGCTGGCATTCGGCATGGGCGTCGTCTCGGGCGTGGTAATGAGCTACCAGTTCGGCACCAACTGGTCGGCATTTGCGGACCAGACGGGCAGCGTGCTGGGCCCGCTGTTGAGCTACGAGGTCCTGACTGCGTTCTTCCTCGAGGCGTCCTTCCTCGGAATCATGCTGTATGGCTGGGACAAGGTCGGCCGCCGGCTGCACTTCGTAGCGACGGCCTGCGTCGCGATCGGCACGCTGTTCTCCGCCTTCTGGATCATCGCGGCCAATAGCTGGATGCAGACACCGGCTGGATTCGAGATCCGCGACGGGCTGTTCCACGCAGTGGACTGGGTGGAAGTGATCTTCAACCCCTCGTTCCCTTCGCGCCTGATGCACGTCGTCGCAGCAGCGTATCTGACGACCGGGTTTGCGGTGGTCGGTGCCGCTGGATGGCTGTGGCTGCGCAATCGTGATGATGCCGAGACGCGAGTGATGCGGCGCATGGGCATCGGCATGATCGTCCTGCTTGCGCCGCTGCAGATGTTGATCGGGCACGAAAGCGGGATTGTCACCGAGGAGTACCAACCCGCCAAGGTCGCGGCCATGGAAGGCTGGTGGCGTACGCGTGCCGGGCAGCCGAGCCTGCTGTTCGCGCTGCCCGACCAGGAGGGCGAGCGCAACCGCCTCGAGGTCGGCATACCCCGCATCGGCAGCTGGGTGGTCGCCGGCGACATGAATGCGGAGCTGCAGGGCCTGGATGCGTTTGCGCCCGAGGAACGACCGCCAGTGGCCTGGGTGTTCTGGAGCTTCCGCGTCATGGTCGGCCTCGGACTCGCCATGATCGCCATCGGATTTTGGGGCACGTGGCTGTGGTGGCGAGGCGGCCTGGAGAAGTCCAGCCTGTTTCAGTACGCCACGATCGCCATGGCGCCTTCCGGCTTCATCGCCGTGCTTGCCGGCTGGATCGCCGCCGAGGTTGGCCGCCAGCCCTACGTGGTCTACGGTGTGCTGCGAACAGCCGATGCAGTCTCACCGGTAACCGGCGGGCAGGTCGCCTCGTCGCTACTGGTGTTCATGACGGTCTACGCAATCGTGTTCAGCGCCGGCTCGTTGTACATCCTGCGATTGATAATGAAGGGACCCGGCAGCGGGGAGAAGCCCATGGAGCGTGGCCGCGAGGCGGCGCGTAATCCGCTCGGCGGCGTCATCGACGATGCCGAACCGGCAAGGGGGACGCCATGACTCTCGACCTGCCGATGATCTGGGCGGTGATCATCGCAACCGCCACGTTCCTGTACGTTGTGCTCGACGGCTTCGATCTCGGCGTCGGTATTCTCTTTCCGTTCGCCAGCGATTCGGAGCGCGACATCATGTTGGCATCCATCGCGCCCGTGTGGGACGGCAACGAGACCTGGCTGGTACTTGGCGGCGGCGGCCTGTTCGCAGCTTTCCCGCTCGCCTATGCGACGTTGATGCCAGCGATGTACCTGCCGATCGGATTCATGCTGACGGCGCTGATCTTCCGTGGGGTCGCGTTCGAGTTTCGCGCCAAGGCGGGGTTCCGCGGCAAGCGTTTCTGGACGGCGGCCTTCGCGGGCGGCTCGCTGGTCGCGGCCCTGTCGCAAGGCCTGGTACTGGGTGGGTTCCTGCAGGGAATCACCGTCGAGGGCCGTAGCTTCGCTGGCGGTCACTGGGACTGGCTGACTCCCTTCAGCCTGCTGGTGGCAGCTTCGCTCGCCGTTGGTTATGCGCTGCTTGGGTCCTGCTGGTTGATTCTGAAGACGGAGGGCGAGCTCAACGTGAAGTCTCGACGCGTGTCGCGGCGCCTGGCAGCAGGTGTTGGTGTCGCGATGTTCGCGGTAAGCCTTGCCATGCTGTCGGTCGACCCGACCGTGGCAGATCACTGGGGCGTGTCCATGACCTCGATCGACTGGCTCACCTTCATGGCGGTAGCGCCGCTGCCGGTACTCGCCGGAGTCTCCATGGGGCTGTGCTGGTGGCATGCGGGCCAGCCGGGTTCCGAGCTGGCTCCACTGCTGGCCGCCGTTGGTATCTTTGTCACGGGGTTCCTGGGACTCGCACTCAGCACTTATCCCAACATCATTCCCTATGACATCACCATTCGCGAGGCGGCTGCGGCCGACAATGCGCTGCTGCTGATGCTGGTCGGGGTGTCGGTGATGTTGCCGGTGATTCTCGGCTACACCGCTTACGTCTACTGGGTGTTCCGGGGCAAGGCCACGGCGGATGCTGCCCACCACTGAGCGGGCGCGGCGGCGCGACCAAGAACCGGGTTCGCTTGGCCGGCGTCTAGTCTGGTTTGCGGCCTTGTGGCTGGCAGGCCTGGGCGTGACCGCCGTGGTCGCCTACGGAATGCGGGCACTGCTGTTCATGTAATCCAGGTTAGATATGCAAGACCTTTTCACCCCGCTTGATCTTGAGCACGGCCCTGCGCTCAAGAGCCGCTTCGTACTGGCGCCGCTGACCAATTGTCAGAGTCACGACGACGGCACCCTGTCGAATGACGAATTCCGCTGGCTGACGATGCGCGCACGGGGTGGCTTCGCACTGACCATGACCTGCGCCTCGCACGTCCAGGCACAGGGCCGCGGATTCCCAGGCCAGCTCGGCAACTTCTCCGACGCACATCTTCCCGGGCTGGCGCGGCTGGCGGCCGCAATCAGGGCAGCAGGCAGCGTTGCGGTCACGCAGCTGCACCACGCCGGCATGCGCTCGCCTGCGAAGCTGATCGGCACCCAGCCCCTGTGCCCCTCCGACAACGCAGAAACCTGCGCGCGCGCGATGAGT
Source organism: Gammaproteobacteria bacterium (assembly GCA_024642505.1). GTDB lineage: Bacteria > Pseudomonadota > Gammaproteobacteria > Steroidobacterales > Steroidobacteraceae > SG8-30. The sequence continues at coordinate 38,500 of JAHEAZ010000017.1, read as the reverse complement.
CCTGCCGAGGTCGAGCAGGTCAAGGAAGACTTCGTCACAGCAGCCCTGCGCGCCGAGCAGGCTGGCTTCGACGGCGTCGAGATCCACGGCGCCCATGGCTACCTGCTGTGCCAGTTCCTGAGCGCGGAGATCAATCACCGCGTGGACGGCTATGGTGGGTCGCTCGAGAATCGTTCGCGCCTCCTGTTCGAAATCATCGACGGCGTCCGCTGCCGCTGCCGCAGTGACTTCATGGTCGGCGTGCGCCTGTCGCCGGAGCGCTTCGGGATGAAGCTGATGGAGGTTCGCGCTGTCGCCCAGCGACTGCTGCAGGAGGGCGCCATCGACTTCCTCGACATGTCACTGTGGGACATCTTCAAGGAGCCCGAGGAGGAGCAGTTTCGCGGTCGTAGCCTGCTGTCGTACTTTGCGGAGCTCGAGCGCGGGGAGGTCCGGCTTGGCGCCGCCGGCAATATCCTCGGCGGCGGCGACGCCCTACGCTCGCTGGCAGCGGGAACCGACTTCGTCGTGATTGGCCGCGGCGCGATCCTGCATCATGACTTTCCACTGAAAGTGAAGGCCGACCCGGCGTTCACCGCGATGCAGACGCCGGTGTCAGAGAAATACCTGCGGAAGGAGGGGCTTGGCACCGGGATGATCGACTACATGCGGAAACGACAGGGATTCGTCACGGCATCGTAGGGTGGAGAGCCGAATGCACGATGCAGCGCAGGTCGTCTTCATCACCGGCGCCAACACGGGTATCGGCGCCGGCCTGGCGCGGGCATTTCACGCGCGCGGCGCCACCGTCATCATCAGCGGACGCCATCGTGCCGCCCTCGAGTCCGTCGCCCGGGAATGTCCGGGCATGGAAGTCGAGGTACTGGACGTGGCAAAGACGAGTGAGATTGCCGCCTGTGCGCAGCGGCTCGCCGAGCGTCATCGTGACCTTAACCTCGTAATCAATAACGCTGGCGTGCAGCGGCTGGTCTCATTTGCGGGAAACCAGCCACTTGCGGTAGAGGATCTCGACACGGAGATCGATATCAACCTGCGTGGCCTGATCCATGTGACCAACGCTTTCCTGCCGCTGCTCAAGCGCCAGCCTGCCGCACGGCTGGTGCAGGTCAGCTCGGCACTCGCTTTCGTGCCGCTGGTGGCGGCTCCCCTGTATTCCGCTTCCAAGGCCGCGGTGCATGCGTTCACCGTCGCACTGCGCGAGCAATTGAAGGGCAGCAGCGTTCAAGTCGTGGAGTTGATCCCACCAGCGGTAAAGACGGACTTGCACCGCAACCAGACACGTCGCCAGATCAACCAGATGCGGCTCGAGGATTTCGTCGGCGCAGCGATGCGCGGACTCGATTCGGGCCAGGACGAGATTGCCGTAGGGCTGGCGAAGGCGGCGCGATTCGGCTCGCGCCTGGCGCCCGGCGGGATATTCAGGATCGTCAACAAGTCTGAGTAGGTGCGGCAGCGAGTTAGAATAGTCGGACCGCGAAATCCGACGAGGGGGTTTGCCGTGCGCAAGGTGTCCAGCTGGCTGGTTCTGGGGGTGTCGATAGTCATCTTGCTGGCCCTGCCGCCAGCGATTCTCGCCCAGGGCCAGGACTCGACGCCGGGCCAGCGCAACCTGCTGGTGATGGCCGAGCTGCTACCCGGTTACTACGACAACGCCAACCAGGCCTACTTCGACAAGCGTCGCCAGCTGGCCGAGGCCGACCGCCACCCGCGAGTCAGTACCACCATCACCCGGATCGAGGCGCCGGCCTTTGGCCCGCACGCATTCCTTTGGGTCAATCGATCCACCAGTGATGACGGGGAGCAGGCGTCTTACCGTATCGCCACACTGGAAGCGGGCACCAACGCCGATGAGGTCGTCATGCGCCACTACCTGCGCACGGCCGGCGAGATCTCCGAGACCGAGCTGGCGACGCTCACGCCTGCCGACCTGCGCCGTACCGACGGCTGTGACTATTTCTTCAAGCGGCGCGCCGGCCAGTACCGTGGATCACAACGCGACAAGGCTTGTCGCTTCACCTGGGATGGGCAGCGGGTCTATACGGACAACACGATTGAACTCTCCGCCTCCGACCTCTGGTTCCATGACCACAAGTACCTGATCGTGTCCGGCGAGCGCATCACCGGTGTGACCTCGGGCGAGCCTTTCTGGCTGGAGCGCGCGCGAACCTTCCATTGCTACGCTGACATTCCCGGTGTCGGTGGCGGTCGCGACATCCCCTTCGAGCGCTACGACGGAATCTCCCTTCATGACAAGGGCGGCAGCTACTGGTTCCAGACCCGTGAGGCCGAGCCGCGCGAGATCGGCATCATGCTGCAGGCTGTCACCTGGCAGGTGCTCAACGAGAACAACGGTAACTTCAACCGCAACTCGCTGGTTCTGTACGCGATGGAGAAGCTGCCCGACGGCAGCGTGAAGGAGCACGGCTACGCCTTCACCGATCCCATGGCTACGCGCATTGGCAACAACATGAAATGGATGCTGGTGAACTGCGCGATGACACCGCGCGACCAGGCGCGGCCGGAGATGTAGGGATCGTCAGACGGGTCTGGGCGCACCTGCCGATTGCTGGTCTGGCTCGATACGGCCGTCATTCCTTCCAGTACGCCGCCCGGTGCGGGAACACCCAGCGCACCCCGCCGCGGGGATCCTCGGTGTCGCCGTCGTAGCGCGGGATCAGGTGCAGGTGAAGGTGCCTGACCGTCTGGCCTGCGGCAGGCCCGTCGTTGATGCCGATGTTGTAACCGGCCGGGGAGTACTCGTCATCCAGTTGCCGCTTGACCGTAGCGAGCAGGTCGATGACGGCGCGCTGCTCCTCCGGCGTAGTATCGAACCACGAGGCGACGTGCCGCTTCGGAATGATCAGCGTGTGGCCAGGCGAGACCGGAAAGCCGTCACGAATGACTATGGCGAGATCGTTACTCGCCACGGTGCGCTCCGCCGGGAGCGTACAGAAGGGGCAGGGTGTGCTCATGGGGGCGCGAGGATACCCGTGATCGGGCCAGACTGCTAACCACGGTAAACCACAGGTCCGCTGCCGGTCCGGGTCTCCAGCTGGTCGCCAGTTTGCACGGGAGTATGATGTCCGCAGCGGCCCGATATTGACGGGCCCGAGCGGGGGATCACCATGACTATCAACGAAGGCACCGTCGATCGCGCCGTGCGCGTCATCGCCGGGCTCATCATCCTGTCGCTGGCGTTCATCGGCCCAAAGAGCGCATGGGGCTATATCGGCCTGCTGCCGATCGTGACCGGCCTCGTCGGGTTCTGTCCGGCCTATACGCTGTTCGGCATCAGCACCGGCCCGGCAAAAAAATAGCCCGGCCGCGTGCCAGCGTGGCACCGTGACGCTCTGCGCGGGCGCGGGAGGGCCGACGCCTGGAGCGAGCGAGTTTCTGCCTTTTCGAGCGAGCGCAGGGCGGACCGGCCTGACCAGCGCCCGGCTTGCTGACGACGCAATGGCAATAGTCCGCGCCAGCGCGCTGGCTGCGGGCGGGGAATTCCCCCTTCCGCTGCGGAAGCCGACGGTCGCTTCAGGGGAACCCCGCCGTCGCTGCGTGCCGGCGGGACATGGTGGCGCTTTGCGTGGGCGACGAGCGTAGGATGCGCGCCATGGAAGCCATGGATCTGGAATACGTCGGTTTCTGGTCGCGGGTCGGCGCCAGCATCATCGACTCGCTGCTGGTCGCGGTGATCTGCCTGCCGCTGGTCACCTGGTTGTACGGCGGTGACTACTGGCTGGACCCGCGCCTCATCAAGGGTCCGCTGGATTTTCTTATCTCCTGGATCCTGCCTGCGGTCGGGATCGTGCTGTTCTGGATCTATCGCCAGGCGACGCCCGGAAAGATGGCGATCTCGGCTCGCATCGTCGATGCCAAGACGGGCCAGGCGCCCAGCACACGCCAGCTGGTGATCCGTTACCTCGGCTACTTCATCTCCACGATTCCGTTCGGCCTCGGGCTCATGTGGGTGGGCTTCGACCCACGCAAGCAGGGGTGGCACGACAAACTGGCTGGGACCGTAGTCGTACGCCCGAGGAATCGTGGGCCGGCGGCGGTCTCATTCGACCAGAAGACTTGATTGGAGGCCCCCCCCTGAGCGATCCCTTGGGCTACGTCGGCAGCAATGCCGCGGGCACGTCTCTTGCCGCCACCAGGTGCACATGGGCTCGATCGTCGGTTCCTGCGGCCCTATTGAATGCCTGCGTCACCGCGGCCTCCAGGCCCAATGATTCGCCCGTTGCCACCACCAGGCGGAAACGGTTGTAGCCGCAGGCATTGCGCTCCTGGACACCCTGGCAGGCGAGTCCATGAATGCGACCGGGCAACCCGTCGCTGGTTTGTGGGCCCAGCACGTAGATGAGCAGTCGCCCGCCGACAGCCAGCCTTGTGAACCGCAGCACGACATCGCCGCTGGCGTTCGGGTCGATGGAGAGGTCGCGGAACACCTCGTCCGGGCATTTGCAGCCGAGCGTGCTGCGGACGAAAATCTCGATTGCCTGTGACCCCTGCGGTTTCAAGGTGAATTGTTCGCCGTCATGCAGTCTGGACTCAGACTGCTGGTGGCAAGGGCATGATTCACATGGATATTTTTACGCCCTGTCGCCGAACGAAGACAGTCTCGAATGGTCATATCGTTAGAATACCCTTACGGTCAGCGGCAGTCCTGCCGAATGGCCTGTCTTGATGGGAGGAGACCCAACGTGCCGAGCAAGAAGATTCTGTCGCCTGTGCTGATGCTGCCCGCCGCCCTCGCGGTATTCGTACTGTCGGGCTGCGGCAAGCCGCCCGAGCCAACGCCCGTTGCGCAGCAGGCAGAACCAGCAGCCGGAACTGCGCAGTCGGCCGAAGAGGCGGCCGCTGCCGAGCTGGCGGCCAAGGAAGAGGAGCTGGCCAAGCGCGAGACCGACCTCGCCCTGAAGGAACGCGAGGCCGACCTGGCGCGTCGTGAGGCAGCGCTCGCGGGGAAGACCGCTCCAGCTACCAAGAAGCCGGCAAGCACGGCTGCGGCCCCGGCCGCGGCAACGGTCGCCAGCGCAACGCCACCGCCGCCGCCGAAGCCGGTAGTCGTCCCGGCAGGTACCAAGATTTCGGCCGAGCTGGTCACGCCAGTGTCGAGCAAGACGAACCGCCGAGGTGACCGCATCGAGGCCAGGGTCCTGGCCGATGTGATGGTCGACGGCAAGCGGGCGATCCCGACCGGCGCGATCGTCTCCGGTACGGTGGCCGATCGCGTCTCCGGCAGCAAGCAGATTGGCAGCACGCCGATGATCGGCGTCGCCTTCGATACGCTGGCGCCGGATGCGGATCACGCGGTAGCGATGTCCGCGAAGTTCACCCAGACCGGCAAGAGCGAGGGTGGACGCGATACCGCCAAGATCGCGGGCGGCGCGGTGGCCGGTGCCGTCATCGGCCACCAGGTCGACAGCGACAAGGGCTCCGTCATCGGCGGCATCCTCGGCGCGGCGGCCGGCACGGCGGCTGCCAAGAACACGGGCACCGAAGTGGAACTGCCGGCCGGAACCGTCATCAGCCTGACGCTCGACAGCGCGGTCGAAGTCAAGCCGTAACCGGCATCACCGACGGATGCGAAAGGGCCACGACATCGGGTCGCGGCCCTTTTTCTATATCTCCGCCGCAGGATCCCGAAACCCCGGGCCCGGTACCGACCTGCTCCTCAATGATTCAATAGTGCGGTGGAACCTCGTGCGGGTCTTTCTGCCCTTCGCCCTGTTCCCTCAGGTCTTCCAGCTGTTCCATCAATTGTTGGTTGCGCAGCAGCAGCCGGCCCAAATCCTGCTGCTGCCGGATCACCACGTCGCTCAATTCCTGCAGCCCGCGCTCGAGGTGGGCCAGCTTGAATTCCAGTGCCTCAAGTCGATCGGGGTGAGTCATCTTGTCGCTTCCGGTACGGGCTGCATGCCCAAGCCTATCGGCTGCCGAGTTGCAAAGAAAATGGCCTGCCCGGCATCGCCGGGCAGGCCTCGCGGTCATCCCGCAATCGGACTACTTCAGAACTTAGCCGTGACCGTCAGGCCCAGGTAGGTGTCGCGCCGCTGCGAGGCGGCAAAATTCCGCCGGAAGTCGGCCGCGCCGTCCGCATAGCGCAGGACGTTAGGCACCGAGTCCTCGCCGGTCAGGTTCTTGCCCCATAACATGACAGACCAGCTGTCCGACATGATGCCAACCCGCGCGTTGACCAGGCTCGTATCCCCGGTCTCGGCCAGGTTCAGCACCTGCGCGTACTTGGTCGATTCGTATGAATAGTCTGCCCCGACCATGTAGTCCCAGCCGTCCCCGATGGCGAGCGGCCGGCGCAACTCCACGCCTGCATAAGCCTGGTGATTGGCCGTACGCGGGATCTGGTGGCCCTTGATGGATCCAAACAACATGTTGGTCGAGCTGCAGGCGAGGTCAGGCTGCTGCAGTCCGAGAGAACAGTTGTTCAGTCCATCGTCGTCCACGTCGTTCAGCAAGCCCTGGTTCTCGTCGACGGCCTTGGTGAACTCGGGATCCGAATAGGCATAGTTGAACGTGAAGGCCAAGCCCTCGATCGCCGCCGGGCGGTAGCTGACTTCGAGCTCCGCACCGGTGACCTCGGCGTCGCCGGCATTGAGGATAGCGGAGGTGGTGCTGGTGCCCGCGCGTGCATTCTGAGTCAGCTGGTAACCGGAAATGTCGTTGAAGTACAGGGCCAGATTGACGACCAGCTGCCCATCGGCGAATACGTTCTTCGAGCCGATCTCGTACGATTTGACGTCTTCTTCATCGTAGCTCGGCAACCCAGCCTTGATGGCGGTCGCGCTGTTGAAGCCGCCCGGCTTGGTGCCTTCGGCATACAGGGCATACAGCATGCTGTTGTCAGAGACCTGCCAGTTCAGCGTCACTCGCGGCGTAAAAGAGTCAAAGCTCGCTTTCGCCCTCACTGTTTCACTGGTTGTAGCACCAAGATTCTGCAGGACTACGACCTGCTCGATGTCCTCTTCCTGGTAACGGGCCTCGGCAGTGATACCGAAAGAATCTGTGACGTCGAAGGACACCAGGCCGAAGATAGCCTGGTTGGTGATGTCCCTCGTGTTGATGTCGCGCGGCACGGCTATGGCCGTGCTGCCGATCGGAACCGTAAACGCGCAGAATGGATTGGCGGCACAGATGGCCTGTTCCTGCGCGTAGCGACCGAGAAAGTTGGCCGTAGCGATCGCCTGGGCGTTCGGCGGCAGCTCGCGGATGCTGCGATCCTTGATGTTCTGGTCGAAGTAATAGCCGCCGATCAGGAAGTCTACGCGGTCGCCGTCAAACTCAAGGCGCAGCTCCTGCGAGATGTCGTCGGTCTGGACGTTGCTTGCAAAGGTGAAATCGGTGACGGAATTAATGAAGCCGTAGGTAAAGTTTGGGAAGGTGCCACCGATCGGGAAGCGCGCGAAGACAGCGGTCTGGAAGGCGGTGTCGCTGTAGTCGGCCTCAGTGATGAACGTTTCTTCACTGTCGTTGTAACCGGTCACCGATGCCAACGTCCAGTTGTCGTTCAGGTCCCAGCGGATGTTCAAGCTGGTCTGTAAGTCGTCGTTCGCCTGGACGGCATCCGGTGCCTGGATGCGCCAGTCGCTGTCAATCGGATGGGGCTTGATGACCCCGCAGTAATAACGCCCGGCACCCCGATAGAGACTGCCGTTGTCGAAGTAACAGTTGTTCTCATCGGCCGCAGTCGCGAAGATCGGCGGCTGGCCGTCCTCGAGTTCCGAGTAGTAGGCGCGCAGGCGTATGTCCAGCGCGTCGGTCGGGGTGAACTGCAGTACGCCGGAGACCGACGTCGACTCCTCTTCGCCGATCGGCGTGTTGTCGAAGGTGTTCTGGAACGCGCCATCGCGCGAGTAATAACGCGCCGTGAGACTCCCTGCGACCTTGTCGGAAATCGGTCCGCGTATCGTCGCCGCAACCTCATACTGATCGTCCTCGGCTACTTCCAGCTTCAGGTTGCCCGAGACGGCGTCGCCCGGCGACTTGGTCACGATATTGATGGCGCCGGAATAGGTATTACGACCGTAGAGCGCACTCTGTGGGCCCTTCACCACTTCGATGCGCTCGACGTCGTTCAGGTCGTAGGCGGCGATCGAGCCAGAGATGTATACACCGTCGATGAAATAGGACACACCCGAGGCACCCTGGATATTCGCCTGGCCGCGGATCACCGGGCGGTTGCCTGTGCGACTGAATTCATTGTCGAACACGAGGCCTGCTGTGAGCTTCGAAATATCCGCGAGGTCCTTCAGTCCCAGGTCCTCGATGGTGCCTGCTCCGATCGCGGTGATGGCGATCGGTACAGACTGGATGTTCTCGGCCGTCTTACGGGCCGTGACGATGACTTCTTCGAGCAGCGTGGTCTGTTGCGCCAAAGCCGGTGCGCTGGCCAGTCCGGTGACGGTGGCCAGGGCGGGCAACAAGGCGAGGCGGATTGCTGACTTGAGACGCGCGGAATCGTGCTTCATGACTCTCCCTCGGGGTGGATAGGCAGCGCCCCACTCCCCTGTCGACGGGCGCATTGCAAACAGTGTGTTGCAATCGGGACGAGTTTTCCAGCAGACATCATGATGATTTAAAAATTTGTTGCCAAGAAGCAACATATTTTGCGGACTGAGTTTCATTGCCATTTGCAGGTGACCAAGTTGGCAATTGGTAGGGGAATGATCGCGCAGATATTTCCTACGATAATCTAGAGAGGACATCATCGCGCCCAGGTTGGCGTAATACGGAGAGCAGCATGAGCAAGGGCCAGGAACGCAAGAAAGAAACCAAGAAGAAGCCGCAGAAGACGCTCGCCGAAAAGCGTGCGGCCAAGCAGGAAAAAAAGCAGAGCCGGCACTGAGAAGAACAATGACTTGGCGAGGTCCGACCCCAATCCTTGGTGACCTTGGAGTCGGTTGGTATTGGGGTCGGACCTCGGCAAGTCACTGAAATTATTTGGCACCAAGGTACCAGTGCGCTGACGGACTGGCGCGCGCTGGTGTGGCAGAAATCTGGAAGGAATATTCCGTCAGCACGCCATCCGGTGCGGCCTGAACTACATCGCCGACGGCTGGCGGAGCGCTGGCCATAGGAGGGGATTCCAGTGATCGCTGTCGATAGCCTGCGCCGGCTCTACGGGGACGTCGTCGCTGTCGAGGACGTCAGCTTCCGCGCTGGCGAAGGCATGGTATTTGGCTTGCTCGGACCGAACGGCGCCGGCAAGTCGACCGTCATCAACTGTATCTCTGGCCTGCTCAAGCCCTCCTCCGGACATGTCTCCGTCGCCGGGTTCGACCTCCAGCGCGAACCCAGAAAGGCGCGCAGCGCGCTCGGCGTGGTGCCGCAGGAACTCGCCCTCTACGAGGACTTGCCGGCGGTGGAGAACCTGCGCTACTGGGGCGCAGCCTACGGCCTGAAGGGCACCGAGCTGAAGACCCGGGTCGAGGAAGTGCTCGGCTACATCGGCCTCGGCGACCGGGCCAAAGACCTGCCCAAGACTTTTTCAGGCGGCATGAAGCGACGGCTCAACTTTGGCTGCGGCATCGTGCATCGTCCGCGCGTGCTGTTGCTCGATGAACCGACGGTCGGTGTCGATCCGCAATCGCGCGAGAGGCTGTTCGCGATGGTCGAGGAACAGCGAGACGCTGGCGCCTGCGTGCTCTACACCACTCACTACATGGAGGAGGCCGAGCGTCTCTGCAACCAGTTGGTGATCATCGACCACGGCAGGGTGCTGGCGGCGGGTACTGTCGCCGGCCTGCGGGCCAAGCTGGGTGAGCGCGACACGCTGCTGCTGACCGGCGATTTTCCCGACGGCGCGGCCAGCCGGGCCGTCGAGCGCCTGGTCGGCAACGGCCTGCGCGACCTGGAAATCATCGCCACGGCGGGCGACAGCCTGAAACTCACGCTTTCAGACGGCTCGCGCCACCTCGCCGCCGTGTTTGAGGCACTGGCCGCGGTGGGCGCCAGGGTGGACGAGTCGAACCTGCGCCGGCCCAACCTGGAAACCTTGTTCCTGAAGCTGACCGGCAAGGAATTGCGGGCCTAGCGCCCGCAGCAGGCGCCGATCCGATGAGCTTCATCCTGTCAGCGGCGGCCAAGGACCTGCGGCGCTGGTGGCGCGATCCGATGGTGCTGCTGGTCTGGCTCGGCATCCCGTTGCTGATCGGTGGCCTGATCACCTCGCTGATGAGCGGCGGGGGGAGCGGGGTGCGCCCCACCGGCGTCCTGCTGGTCGTTGACCAGGACGACTCGCTGGTCAGCCGCGCCGTGACTGGCATGTTCGGCCAGGGCGAGCTGGCCGAGATGATCACGCTCAAGGCCGTGTCCATCGAGGACGGTCGCACGCAGATGGATGCCGGCGACGCCAGCGCATTGCTGGTGATACCTGCGGGCTTCGGCGAGGCGTGGTTGCGCGAGCAGCCGGCGACCCTGACGTTGCGAACCAACCCGGCGCAGAAGATCCTGCCGCAAATCATCACCGAGGGCCTGGAACTGCTGCTCGACGCGGGTTTCTACGCGCAGCGTGCGTTTGGCGAGGAGATCAAGGTCATCGCGGACTGGCGCGAGACAGGCCGGGAGGCGGAAGCCGGGCGGATCGATGCCATTGTCGCGGCAGTCCGCGACCGGCTGGAGTCCGTAAAGGCCTACCTGCTGCCGCCAGCCGTAACGGTGGAACTGGTCGAGACAGGGCAGGAAGCGGACAAGGTCTCGCTGGCGCTGCTGTTCCTGCCAGGGATCGTCCTGATGGCGGTCATGTTCACGGCCAGCGGGCTGGCTTCGGACATCTGGGAGGAGCGCGAGCAGGGCACGCTGCGGCGGTTGTCCAGCTCGCCGCAGGACATCGTCAAGTTCCTGCTGGGCAAGACGCTCGCCGCCACCCTCGTGCTGTTTTGCATCACCGGCATTACGCTGGTGCTGGGCTTCGCCCTGCATGGCATGGCCTGGTCGCGTCTGGCGCCGGCGCTGGCCTGGACCGTCCTGTCGGGCGCCGGCCTGTTCCTGTGGTTTGCGGCGGTGCAGATGCTGGCCCCGACCCGGCGCGCAGCGGGGTTGATCTCGTCGATCATCGTCTTTCCGTTGCTGATGGCCGGTGGCAGTTTCTTCCCACTGGCCGCCTTGCCGGACTGGATCGCCGCTTTCGGGCGCCTGACGCCCAACGGATTCGTGGCGGAACAGCTTACTTCCGAGATCACGAGCGCCGCCGGCTGGGCCATCACGCCGGCCAGCTGGGGACTGATCCTGTTGATCGGCATTGCCGGTCTCGGTGTGGCGGCAACGCAGCTGTCCCGGGGATTCGCGCAGCGATGACGGCATCATGAGAAATGTCTGGTTCATCGCCATCGGCGACATCCGCCACCAGCTGCGGCAGGGCGCCACGCTCATGTGGCTGTTCCTCATGCCGCCGGTCTTCATGTTCTTCATCGGTAACGCCACCGGCGGCATGGGCGGTCCCCGCACCGAGAAGCCGGATTCGCTAATCGTGGTGGCCGCTTCGCCGGGCGAATTCAAGGAACGGATCGGACGCCGGTTGGAGGACAACAACTTCACGCTGCAGTGGCTCGAGTCCGCGCCAGCTGCCGCGACGGACGAGACGCCGCTAGCCGGACGAATACTGACGCTACCGGACCGGCTCAGCGAACGGCTCGGTCACGAAACCGGTCTCAGGGCCCTGTACCAGACAGATGCCTCGGTACTCGTGCGCGACTACGAGAAATTCCGCATCCAGCGGGCGCTGTACACCTTGCTGGCGGATCTCGCGGTGGCCGGGGTCGACGAGAGTGGCGTCGTTTCCGCAGCCGGGCTGGCCTCGCTGGATGCGGCGCCGCGTACGCTCACCCTCGACGTGGCGCCGGCTGGCAAGCGACTGGAGGTGCCGAGCGGTTTCGACCAGGCCATCCCCGGCATCATGGTGATGTTCACGTTGCTGGTGCTGCTGACCAGCGGATCGACGGTGCTGGTGATCGAGCGACGACAGGGTTTGCTCAGGCGCCTGGCCTCGGCGCCGATCAGCCGGCAGGAGGTCGTGCTCGGCAAGTGGGTCGGCCGCATGGCGTTGGCGATCCTGCAGATAGCGGTGGCGATGACGGTCGGCACGCTGCTGTTCCACATGCACTGGGGACCGGACCTGGCGATGGTCGTGGTGGTGCTGATTGCCTGGGCCGGATTCTGCGCCTCGGCCGGTCTGCTGCTTGGATCGCTGGCGCGTACCGAGGGGCAGGCGACAGGATATGGCGTGCTGACTGCCAACGCGCTGGCGGCGCTGGGCGGTTGCTGGTGGCCCATCGAGGTCACCCCGAAGTGGACGCAGGCGCTGCAGAATTTCCTGCCGACCGGCTGGACGATGGACGCGCTGCACAAGCTGGTCAGCTTCCAGTCCGGGGCCGCATCGGCGCTGCCGCAGGTCCTGGTGCTGTGCGCAGCCGCGGCGGTCGTAGGCCTGGTGGCCGTGAGCAGGTTCAGGTACCAGGCATGAATGGCGTCGTTGCATCCCTTTACACCGGCGCGGTGGCCGGCGCGGCTCTCGGCTCGGTTAACCAGGCGACGCTCGAAGCGGGACGCGGCATCATCGGCGATCGATACCATCTGGGGGAAGGGACCTTCTCGGCGAAGCTCGCCGGCAAACCCGATTTCGAGATCACCCTCATCGAGCAGGAGGAAGTCGACCGGTTCAACTGCGAGCAAGGTCTGTCACTCGACGCTGGCGCGCTGCGGCGCAACGTGGTCACGCGCGATGTGCGCCTGAACGACCTGGTTGGCATCCGCTTCCGCGTCGGCAAGGCAATTCTGGAAGGCATACGCCTGTGCGAGCCCTGTGCCCGCCTGGCTGGGCTGGTAGATCCGCGGGTACTGCCAGCGCTCGTGCATCGCGCAGGGCTGCGTGCCCGGATCGTCTCAGGCGGTGTCATCTACCCCGGTGACGACATTACGGCCGCGTGAACCGACCCGGTACATCAGCCACGACAGTGGCGACATCACCAGCGCCAGAATCCCGAGCACGATGGGCGCTCCCAGCAACAGCGTGAGCGCGTCGTCGCGTGCCAGCTCAATGGTAATGTCGAACTCGGCTTGGCCAACGAACAGCGCCAGCACGGCCAGTATCACGCCCAGCGCGACCGCCGTCGGCAGGACGTATTTCATGGTGGCCTTGAGGAAATTCCAATAGCTCATGCCTGTCCTCCCATGGCAACGCATCCGGATTCCCGGGCCCGAAGGAACCGCGGCTGACTCAATTACCCGCTGCTTCGCGCTGCAACAGGCGCAGACCGCCCCTGCCGGCGACCTTCAGGCAGCGGACCGTGGACGAAAATTCCGCTTCAAGTGGTTGCACGCGATCCGGGGTGCAGTAGGAGACGACACCGGACCAGGGGTCGGGCGAACCCGGAAGATACAGCACGACCCACTGTTCGTTGCGGTCAACCTCGAATGCGATCTGCGACTGGTCATCGAAGTGCACCAGCACCGGCTTCATCGTCGCCTGTGTCTCGTCACCGCCAAGCTCATGCGTCAGCGACTTGATGAAGCCGTAACGCGGGAAGACGTTGAGCAATTTCTCGTCGAAGCTGCGATAGAGTCGTCGTCCACGATCACTGGTGGCCGCCAGACCGGCCAGGTAGCAGATGCCAAGAGTCACAGACAAAGTGACCAGATCGATGAAAGCCACGGCACCAATGTGGTCGATGCCGATTGCATTGGTTATGGGTAGTGCGATCGATCGCATCACCATGTAGACCTTGCCTGCCACGGCGATGACCAGGCCGAACGGAATCAGGAAAATCAGGCCGCCGAGAATGGTCGCCTTGATGCGGTTGGATTGTCTTTTCATGTTCGTGTCTGCAAATCCTGCAATTGCGGTGAATGTAGTTCTATGACTCGCGGGCTGTTCGGCTCCATCATAGAGCAGTTCGATTTGCATGAGGTCGGAGCCGCGGATGAAGGCTGATCCCACGAAGTCTGGCAAGCGCCGGCCAGCACCGAAGTCGCCGACGCCTGCGAGCAGACCGTTCCGGGCGCTCGGTGCCGTGGCATTGCGGGAACGATTCGACGCGGCCATTGCCGCGGGTGATGGACCCGGTGGTTCGCATTGCGTCCACGAGCTATGGATGCGCGGAGAGTTTCCCGCTCATGTGGAAACTGCTCTAACTCGACTGTGGGAAGCCGCGGCCGATACCGTTCCCGACTGGATGCCGATGCGTTACGTGCACTGGCTGCCGACTGCCTACGAGGTGGCGGGCCGTTGTCACGCGACTGGCAAGGGTCGGACCAACATCTACCTGGTGCTGCTCGACTATAGCGACAGCCGCGCCGATCCCCACGGCGTCTATGTCGGCATGAGCAAGTATCCGCCGGCACAGCGCTTCGACCAGCACAAGGCTGGGATTCGTGCGGCCGGCAGTGTGCTGAAGCGGGGTCTCGAGGTGCTCACTGGCCCGGTGCTGCACCTGCAATTCATACCCCGTGCGGAAGCGGCGCGAATCGAAGAAGAACTGGCCGAGGCGCTGCGCGCGGCCGGCCTGTTCGTGCAGGGCGGGCACTGACCGGCCCCTGGGTCACTGCCTGAGCCAGCCCCCTGGCTACCTTCTTCCTGCAATTGAACAGCAGGAGACCGGCCATGTGGTGGGCGAGGATCGAACGGTTCGGGGCGCTTTTCGAGACCGGTGTCATAGGCTTCGGCATCCTGTGGGCGCTGTGGGCAATACTCCCTGGCTAGTCGGCCAGGGTCGGGCGGCGGGCCCTCCAGGCTTCGCGGCTCTGGCCCCACACCTGTAGCTCAGTGCCTTCGAACGGTGGTGGCAGGGTTGCCCGGCGCAGCCGTTCGGAGCCGAGCCGCTGCGCCAGCGCGGCGGAACGCAGGTTCACGTCGTCGACGCAGTGGATCACCTCGGTCCAGCCGAGCTGGTCGAAGGCAAAGTCGACGCTGGCGACGGCGGCCTCGAAAGCGATACCCGTTCCCTGCACATCACTGATGACTGCCCAGCCGACTTCTGGCCCTGGCCACCCCTCGGGCCGGATGGGTCCGACACGCCCGACCCAGCGCCCGGTGGACTTCTCCAGCACCGAGAACATGCCGAATCCCAGCAAGGCCCATGAGCCGGCCATGCCCGCAAAGGCGCGCCATGCGGTCGGGCGCGGCTGCGGGCCACCAAGGAATTTCATGCCCTCGGGATCCGCGGTCGACGCCGCCCAGGCGTCGAAGTCCTCGAGCCTGGGTGGGCGCAGGATCAGGCGAACTGTCTCGAGCATGACATCGGGCAGGGTGCTCATGGTTTCCACGGCAGCTTCGGCGCCGATCCCTCCAATTGCCGGAATAGCGCGACATCCTTGCTGATCCGGTGCTCGCGCACCAGCGTAATGCGCCAGAGTTGGTGGTCGCGGAACCAATGCCAGGTGCGGGCGCGGTGCTCCCCGTCGGGGCTCAGCTGGATCATCTCGCAAACGTAGCCCCCCGGCTCGTCATGAAAGCCGAAGCGGATATAGATCGTCAGGTCGTCCACCTGCCAGCAGGCGCCGCGGATCCGACCGGTGTCGAACACGACGCGGCCATCGCGATACTCGCCCTCATACATCAGCTGCTGTGTGCGACCGTCCGGCCACCAGTAGTGGCTGGTCTGGCGGTAGGCCATCAGGTCGTCATCCGGAAACTCGACCAGGATGCGAAACAGCTGCTGTTCCTGGACGCTGCGATCGGGCGCCACGTGCGTGTACTCGCCCTCCCAGATGCCCTCGTGGCGGCCGAGCAGGGGAATGTTCTGGCGAATCGGGTTCATTGGAAATCCGGGGACAGTTTACCTATTTCCACGCCGCTTGCCGTTCTTGAAGCCAGGACCAAATAGGTAAACTGTCCCCGGATTTCACCAGTCATCTCTGACCTCCAAACAATGCCCTGGCGAGCCGCGGATGCGCGGCCAAACGCACCAGAAAGGCCAATTCCTGTCGTCCACCCTTGGCACGGACGATTTCGGCCAATTCACGACGCTCGTTCGGGCGCCAGCGCGATACCCCGGGTAGCGAAACGACAAGCGGTGCCCAACGACGCCATGCGACGCGTTCGTCGCGACCAAAACCTGCGAGTGATTTCAGTCCGGTGATCGAGAGAGCTAAGCGCTCCGCTACCGCCACGGCCTCGGCGCCGCCGCCGCGCCGGGCCAGCCAGTCGATGGCGCGATCAAGCGCCCCCTGCACCGGCGGCAGGCCGCGAGCCACTGCCGGATCGAGGTCGAAAAACAGGTGCCACTCGGCCAACTGCGCCAACGTCCGCACCGATGAGCGATGCCCCGGCCTGCTACGCATGCGCGCAAGTTCCGCCCGCATGATCCGCCGTGCCCGGACCGACCGTGGGCGGAAGCCAAGTTTCTGGTAGAACCACCACGCGCCGGTGTCGATGCCTTCCTCGTTGCCCTGGCCGAGCTGGTAGGGCTCGATGCTGAATGACTCCGCGCCGAACACGTGATGAATCGCCGAAAGCAGCCGTCCGAACACATGACCGGCTTCGCCGCCGCGGAAGGTCTCGAAGGTGTTAAATGACACCGCCGCGTAGGGGCCCAGCACGTCGGCCTGCACGTAGCCGATGGGCACGCCGTTCTTCAGGGTCAGGCAACCGTAGATCGCGGGCAGCAACGCGCGCCGCTCCGGCATCACCCCGCAGAAGGCAAAAGCCAGGCCGTCGCCGTCGTCCACCAGCCGCACGTCGCGGGCATCGCCATGCTCGAATGCCGCCAGGTCGCGAGCGCGCGTGATCATGGCGCCGCGGGCGAGTTCGACCAGCACCGCGCCGTCGCGCCGCGATAGTGGCCGGATGCCGCGCGGCGGGACCGAGATGGCCGCGCGCAGGTCGGGACGCGTTCGTCTGAGCGGCGTCGACTGGAATGCGCGTGGCGCGGGTGCGAAATGCGCACGGCTGCGCGAGGGCGTTTCGCGTCCCGGGGCCAGTACGAACGGCGCATCTATCGCGTCGGCAAAGGCCTCGCGCGTGAAGCTGTCACCCGCCATCCGCGCTACGTGCTCCACGAACCACGCGGCATCACCGCGGCGTCCACGCAGCCGGTCGATCGCCGAAAAAGCAGCCAGCGGCGCGTTGCTCAGCCATTCGGACGCGATCGGTGGCGCCAGGAGCGGCAGCGCCTTGCCGAGCCGCTCTGCCGCATCGCCGCCGTCGCGCTGGAAAGACAGTTGATTCGGCCAGCGCCGGCCGAGCCAATGGGCTGTCGACCAGAAGAAGCGATAGTGAATCGCCGTTCCCGCGATGCCGGTATCGGTCAGCTGGTCGCGGTGGAGGACCAGGTCGGCGCGCCGGTCGAAGCGCTCGAGCATGCGCGTGACCTGCGCCAGCACCCGCTCATCGTCCGGATAGGCGCGCAGGAAGCAGAGCGCTTCATGCAGGCGCTCCACCTGGCCCGCGGTACGCAGCGATTGACGGGCAAGGCGCCGCAGAACAACCAGCTTTGTATCGGCGCCGCCGTTGCCATAGATAACCTTCAATCGCTCGAGCCGGCGGAGATCGCTTGCAGACATGGGGTGCCTCCGCCAGCGATCGTAGCAGGGTCGCAGGCAGGACGCGTCGGCAGGGCTTTCATGCCAAACAGCGGGCGAAGTACGCGGTTGCGGCGGATTACGAACTCATGCAGTACCGCGCAGCCGCCGATCGTGGCAACGATCACCAGCGTCGGTTCGGCAACCGGTCCGAGGGCCTGCTGCGACAGCCAGTAGCCCGTCACGACGGTAATGGTCTGGTGCAGTACGTACCAGGGATAGACGGCTTCGTTGGCGTAGCTGAGCCAGGGGAACGGTCGGTTCAGGTACTGGTGCGCGAAGCCGAGCACGGTGACGATCCAGATCCAGCGGTTCAGGTAAGTGACCAGCAACATCGCAAACTGCTGCGTGCCGGTCGGATCGTCCGGCAGGATCCTGGCCAGCAACAGGAACGTGGCAAAGCTGGCCAGGGCCAGCGCCAGGGCGCGCCTGCGCAGCCGGGCCAACTCGCCCCACAGCCCGGCATCGGTGCCGATCAGGTAGCCAATGAAGAAGAAGGTGAAATACTGCGAGTGGGCGTACCAGTCACCTACCAGCGAATAGTTCATGTACGGGAAGTGCGGGTAGATGAACAGGCCGGATGCCATCAACGGTACCAGTGGCAGCGCCACGAGCCAGCTGCCTCGCAGCGCCTGAAAGCGGCGACGCAGGCCGGCGCCCGGGCCGTCGACGAAACGCATCAGCGGAATGGCGACCAGCGTGTAGGCAAGCAGGTAGGGCAGGTACCACAGGTGGTTCCAGGTGATGCCGAGTTGCCAGCCTGCGAACGCGCCTTCCGGCCAGGGCTGGAACGTGAAATAGCGCCACAGGAAGGCGAGATACCCCGGCTCGGTTGCGCCGTTCCTGAGTGCCTCGAGGTAGGCCTGCGGTGGAATGATGACCGCCATGCCGAACAGCAGCGGAATGCCGAGGCGGGCCAGTCGCTGGCGTGCCAGCTGTCCGTCACCGGTCCGGCGTCTGAGGAAGTTGAGCGCCAGGCCGGAGACCAGGAACACCAGCTGCATGCGCCACTGGTGGCTCAGCGTCATCGGCAGCTCGAGCCAGCCGGCGATGTAATCGGACTTCACGTGCCAGTCCCAGGGCGAGTAGAACATGCCGACATGGAACAGGATCAACAGGCCGAAGACGCACACGCGCAGCGCGTCGATATCGTGGCGGCGGGCCGATGTGGCGGGGGTCGGCGTCATGGCTGGGTCCTCCTGGTGCTTGCCCCTACACTGGAGACCGAAGCCCAGGGCGACCAGCGTAAGGTGACGGCCTGACCCCGGATCGGGGCGAATGGCGGGTTGACGGGGACGAGGCGAAAGTGAATCAAGGCGTTACGGGTATGATTTGCGCAATCCCTGGGACCAGCGGCGGTCTCGGGGGACCAACGGGGAGGTGCGGCGCATGACCCTGGAACGGTATCTGCGGCACCGGCGATCCTTTGAGGTCGGCCTGTGGGCGGTCTTCTTCCTGGTGAACTTCATCTCTAACACGGTCGTCGTCTGGCTGGACCTGGAGAAGATGGGATTCGACGTGCCGCGCTGGAAGCCGGTGGTCTGGGAAGGCACGTCCCTCCTGGTCCTTGCCCTGATGATTCCTGTCCTGCTGGCATTCGACCGTGGTTTTCCCATTGTCCGTGGAGCGGTCGGACGGGGGGTCATCGCGCATGCGCTGTTCACGGTGCCGTGGTCCCTGATGCACGTCGGCGGCATGGTGCTGTTACGCAAGCTCGCCTACATGACGATGGGGGCCTCCTATCGTTTCGGCGAGTTGCCCAGCGAGCTGTTCTACGAGTACCTGAAGGACTTTCGCGGTTACGCAGGCTTCATCGCGCTGATCTACCTGTATCGGTTCATGCTGCGCCGGGCCCAGGGCGAAGCGCAGTTCCTCGCAGAAGGGGCGGAGGACGCCGTTACCACACCGCAGCCGGTCACCGACCGCTTCCTCGTCAAGAAACTGGGGCGAGAGTTCCTGGTCAAGGTGGCGGACATCGACTGGATCGAGGCTTCCGGCAACTACGTCAACCTGCGTGTCGGCACCAAGGCCTATCCGTTGCGCGAAACGATGTCGGGCATCGAATCCCGTCTTGCCGACGCCGGCTTCCTGCGCGTGCACCGTTCCGCCATCGTCAACCTGGATCGCGTCCAGGAGATCGTTCCTTTTGACACCGGCGATGGTGAGGCGCGGCTGGCTGGCGACCTGCGCGTGCCGGTGAGCCGTCGTTTTCGCAAGGAGTTGCGCGAGCGGCTGGGCTGAGCGCCGCAGAGAGCCGTGTGACAAGGGAATCGAAGCATGCCCGACCGAGGCTTCTACCTCCGCTGGATCGCCGCTAACAGCCTCGGCGAGGCATTGGGGCTCGGCACGACATTCGTCCTCGGCGTGGCGATTGCGCCCTGGCTCGGTGAAGAAACAAGCACGCCAGCGGTGCTGGCAGGGGCCGCTGCGGCAATCATTCTGGGCACGGTTCTGGAGGGCGTCGTCGTCGGATTCTTCCAGGCGCAGGCGCTGCACCGGCGACTGCCAACGCTGGCGCGACGCCCCTGGATCGTCGCGACCGCCATTGGCGCGGGCCTGGCGTGGCTGCTCGGCATGATCCCGAGCACGATCATGTCCCTGATTGACCGCGGTGAGTCCGCAGCGACCGGCCCGCCGCCGGAACCATCCATGCTGATGCAATTGGGCCTGGCGGTCCTGCTCGGACTCGTATTGGGACCGGTACTCGCCGCAGCCCAGTTACACGTGCTGCGAGCGCAGGTATCGCATGCCGGCCGCTGGATCTGGGCCAATGCGCTGGCCTGGGCGCTCGGCATGCCCGTGATCTTCGCCGGCATGGACCGGCTGCCGTGGGAGTCCGGCGGGCCGCCGTTGTATGCGGGGCTGTTCATCGTCGCCGGGCTCGCGGGCGCCGCGGTGGGCTCCGTTCATGGGCGCGTGCTGCTCGGGATATTGCCGCCCCGCAGATAGCCACGCACCGCCGCGCCCAGTCGTGTGATTCTTCAGCCGACAAAGACGGCGAAGGCGGCCAGGAATTTCTGCAGCCGCTCCCGGGTCTCCGCGTCCACCAGGCGATGCTGGTCGTCGACGGCCTTGTGGATGCCAGATACATACAGCGGCGAGGCGAACCAGGGCCGCAGTCCGAGGACGCGGAACACGGGCAGCCAGGCGGTCTGCGCGCTCAACGTGCCGAAACGGCCTGGCGAGGCGCCCATCAGCGCGACCGGCTTGCCGCCAAACACCCGTGCCATGTCGGTCGCCGGGCGCGACAGCCAGTCAAAAGCGTTCTTGAATGGGCCAGGTATCGAATTGTTGTATTCGGGCGTAACGAGCAGCAAGCCGTCGGCGGTGGCAATCAACTCCTTCAACTGCACGACCGCCGTCGGACTGCCTTCGGTCGCCTCGACGTCACCGTCGTAGAGCGGGATGCCGCGGATGCTGCCTGTCTCGATGGTCAGGCCCACTGGCGCTAGCTCCACGGCGGCCTGCAGCAGCGCGGTGTTGTAGGACGCCTTCCTCAGGCTGCCACTGATGCCAATGATTCGACTCATCGCATTGCCCTCCCTGGGTTGTAGCACGCCGCTACCGGAAATCGAATCCGGCGATGCGCGTCCACCCAGTATCCCCAGGCGACCAGCAGCCATTGTGCATGCCCGGCCCAGGCAATTGCCTCGACGCCCGGCGGCGGCGGACCCAGGACGTTGCTGGCGTAGATCAGCAGCAGGAACGCGACGAGTCCATAGAGCGCCCAGCGGCCGGTTGAGTCGCGGGCCTCGGTGGTGCGCAGGTAGACCCAAACG
Organism: Gammaproteobacteria bacterium; assembly: GCA_024642505.1. GTDB lineage: Bacteria > Pseudomonadota > Gammaproteobacteria > Steroidobacterales > Steroidobacteraceae > SG8-30. The sequence continues at coordinate 17,192 of JAHEAZ010000017.1, read as the reverse complement.
CCGGCGGCAAACAGCGATAATTCCACTGCCAACGTGCCCGGCACCGATTGCCACAGGCCGAGGCCGACCCGCGGACTGTCGCCGGGAAAGAGCGGCAGGTCGGGACGGTGGACAACGGCGTCGAGCAGCCAGTGACTGACGACCAGCAGGCAAAGCACCAGCGCTTCTCGCCGCTGGCGACGAATCGCGAAGCAGGCCACGGCAAATGTTGCGCTCCATCCAAGCACTGCAAGCAGGCTGTGCGATACCGGGTAGTGGATGAAGTCCAGTGGCGTCATCGCGGTGATACCCGGCTCGATCCGCACCTGCTCGATACCGAGCAGCACAAGCGTCGGCCACAGCAGGTCGATGAACTGCGACGCCAGCAACAGCGTCCCGAGGGAAACCCTTGGTGCGAGCGGCTTGGCAGCCAGGCCGACGGCGAAGTGCCCTAAGAACATTCAGGCCTCCGTAGGCCGCCATTCTGCAGCCTGTCACTGGATGTCGTTTGCCGCCGCCCTCAGTTGAACCAGAGATACTGCCAGGTAAGACTCAGGGCGTCGAAGTCGCCGCCGATTCGCGTCGAGGTACCCGTGCTCCACGACAGCTTGACGGACTGGCGCGAGGATACCGGCACGGACAGCGCCAGGCCCGCGCGGGAGTTGTCCTGCCTGTCCCCCTGCGAAACGCCGTCGATGTGCGTCTGCCCGCCGGTGTACCAGGTGAAGTCAGCGGCAAGCCACAGCCGGGGCCTGAAGGTGTAGCTGACATGGCCCTGAACCGCGCCGATGGGGTCCTGCTTGCGACGGAATCCGCCGAAGTAATCGTCATTGACGGTAAAGAACCAGGCGCCAATCGACCCATCTACGCCCCATTTCCCGAATTGCCGGGCGGCCCCGAGCTCGGGCTTGAAGGCCCAGCGATTGGTGCCGATGTTGATCAGCTTGTCCTTAAAGTATTCACCGGTGGGGGCCATGATGACCAGACTGGCCCCGAGTGTTCGGTCCGGCGTGTGGCGGGCGAAGCTGGCCGGATCGAGCGCGGAACCCGGCAACAGGCTGGCGGTGACGCGCAGCGTGAGATTGCCAGGACCGGAGCGCGACACGGAACGCGGCTCGCCGTTGAGCTTGCCGCTGGCGCGGCCGTCGGCGTAGGGCGCGACGACGGCGATGCTGGCCACGCGATCGCCGAGCGCGAAGGTCTGGCCGTAGCCCGCGGCATAGACGTTCAGGTTGACCTTGAAGTCCTCGATGGGCGAGGAGGCATCCATGAGCACGTCGCCCTCGGTATGGATCATTGATCCCAGGACGAAATGGGCACCGACCGGATTGGGGGCGAAGGCGCGCGGCTCGAGCTGCTGGCCCAGCACAGGCGATGAACTCCCCAGCGGCGCAAGGAGAATAGCCGCCCACAGAGTCCAGCTCGATTTCTTGGCAGATCTGGTCAGCATCTGTTTCACGCTTCAACAGGGGCCATCGCGGCAACTTCAGCCACGCGGGCCGCCGGACGCGACCTGCGGGCGATTCTGCCGCATAAGGCGGCCGTCTGTCAGTTCCATCAGTCACCGCTCCTTCGCGGCCGGCAGGTTCCATGGCAGGATGAGGCGCCTTTGCGTGATGAAGGCCTCGAATCGTGTCTGCGCGTCGTGCCGGGAGCGGCGTGAAAAGGGGGGTGCCATGCGCCTGAGTGACCCAAGGACGCTGCACGCATTGATGCTGTATCTGCTGCCGGTACTGGTCGCCTGGACCGGCTGGGGCGCAGCTGCGGCGATCGTGGCGGTGCTGCTGCTGGCGCTCGTTGGCATGGTCATCCGCCTTCGCGCCACGATGAACCCGGCCTCCGCCAGGCCACGCCTGCACACGATTTCCTATTCGCACTACGTCGAGAAGGTTCGCTGGTGCCTGGACCACGCCGGCATCGACTACGAGGAGGTGCCGAACATCGGCATCCTCGGCGTGCTGCTGCTCGGCCGCACGGTGCCGGTACTGGAGCTGCCTGCCTCGCGTACCTGTGTCGGCAACTCGGCCGAGATCCTGCGATTGCTTTGGGGGCTGCACGGCCATGAACTGTCCAGGCGTGCCGCCTTCCTGCAGCCGACCGACGAAGCATTGGCGCTCGAGCAGCACCTGGACCGGGCGCTCGGCGAACAGGTCAGGCGCTGGGCGTACCAGCGCCTGTTCGCAGATTCGTCGCTTACCCTTCAGCTGTGGGGCGTGAAGGAGCCGACGATCCCCGGCTGGCAGCGGGTGCTACTGCCATTACTGCAACCGGTATTGCGAATGGCAGTCAGGCGAATGCTGCGGGTGACCCCCGAGTCGGCGTCGCGTGCGCTGGAGCGGACCCGTGCGGTCTTCGATGAAATGGATGCACGCTTCGCCGACGGCCGTCGCTACCTGCTGGGCGACACACTGAGCTTCGCTGACATCACCTTCGCGAGTCTTGGCGCGCTGGCAGTCCTGCCGACCAACTATGGCGGTGGCAGGTTGGCGACACGCTTTCCTGCGGTGGAGTCGCTGTCGTCACCGTGGCGGGAGGAGGTCATGGCGTTCAGGCAGCGGCCGTCCGGACAGTTCATCCTCAGGATGTATGCCCGGGAGCGCTGCAGCTAGAACTGCCAGGAAAAGCCAAGCGAGGGAATCAGCGGCAGCGTCGCGCGTGTCGCGACGTCGAGAAGCGTGACGCCATCCTGAGGTTCGATCTGGTACTCGACACAGCAGTCGTTGTGGCGATTAGTGAGATTGCTGACCTCGAGATAGACGGTCAACTCGCTGGTATCGCCAAAGACGAAACGTCGCGCGACCCTGGCATCGAGGCGGGCGTAGGATCCCAATTTCCTGGTGTTGCGCGGCCCGGCGGCGACAAGCGGTATGGGTTCGGTCGCCGCCAGCTCGATATCAGTGGTCGGCCAGCCGCTGTGCCAGGCGCCGGCCAGGCTCCATTCCCAGGCCTTGCCGCGGCGGCTGATGCCGGCGCTCAGGTAGTGCGCTTGGTCCCAGTTGCGGCGGACGTGATCGCCTTGAAGAAGATCCGTAACGGTTGACCAGCTGTAGCTCAACCAGCCGCCAAGGCCCGAGCCATCTTCAAATCCCAGCGACAGCTCGGCACCCTCAGCCTTGGCGCCTCGGGGCAGGATCCTTGCGCGGTCCGGCTTCAGCTCCGGCAGCACCACCAGCGTGTCGAACAGGTTCTCATAGCGCGGCCGAAGGCGGTCGTAGGTCTTGCGGTAAGCCTCGAGCCGCAGGTCGAAGCCCCGACCAAGCGAACGCTCGATGCCAGCTACCACATGGTCGGCCCTTTGGGCGGCAAAGAACTGTGATTCCCCATCGGAGACCTGTAGCTCGTCGACGCCCTGCGCCTGAAAAAAGCGTCCCCAGCTGGCTCGTAAGCGTGTCCGCTGGCCGAGTTGCCAAAGTAGTCCCAGTCGCGGACTGAACTGCGAACTGTCTGCGCCGCTCAGTGTCTCCTTGTCCCAGCGCAGGCCCAGGTCGGCCGTCACTGAATCAATCGGCATCACGCGCCAGTTGACGTAGGCGCCGTACTGGTCGCCGACGGGGCGCACCGTGAGCTGCCGCGCGCGCGTCGGTTCGGTCGGCGCGCCAGGGATCAGGAACAAGAGGTCGAATTGAGCGGTGTCCTGGTACTCATAACGCCCGCGCAATCCCCGCCATTCCGCGCCTGCCTGCACCCGACCGCCACTTGCCAGCGGCCACCAGCCCTCGGCCTGGATCGAATCGACGCGGAAGTTGCGTCTGTCCGTGAGCGATCCCTGTGCCACCCCGGGCAGGTCGGCGCTGCCAATACGCTCGCTGGTCAGTCGCGTGTGTGCCGCCAGCAGCTTGCCACCTGCGCGCTCCGGATCGCCAAGATCGAATCTCAGCCAGTAGTACTCGTCACGATAGTCGGCCGAGGCCTCTTCTTCCTGGTCGCTGTCGAAGATGGTCAGGTCGTCCTCAGAGACCAAGATGTTGCCTGAGACGGCCAGGTCTTCATTGAATCGATGTCCAATATGATCGTACATGTCGGTGTAACGCGGTCGGCCGAGGTCTGGCGCCGTCGCCGCCAGCACCAGGTCGAGGGTGCCGCGACGTGCAGAGACGATCCAGTCGGTATCGCCCTCATGCAGCTGCCCGGCAAGCAGGCCACCGACGTTGAAGAAACCAATGTCGAGCCTGCCCTGCAGTGGCCGCTCCGGCCTGAATGGCGCAATGTCGATCACGCCGCTCAGGCGATCGCCGTAGGTCACCGGAAAGCCGGCGGAATAGACGTTGAGCCGGCTGATCACGCTCGGATCGACGGTGCTGAAGAGATTCTGGAAATCTTTCAGGTGGTAAGGGTTGTACAGCCGCAGGTCATCGAAACGCACCAGCGTCTCATCGGCGACGCCACCACGCATATGCGGCTTGCTGCTGAAGTCCTGGCGCGCCACACCTGGTAACCGGGCAACCGCTCGAATCGGATCGCCGCCGATTTCGGGCAGCATATCGATGTCGCCCGCGGTCAGCAGGGCGGCCGGCGGTCCGGCCTCGATCGCGAGGCGATAGTAGCTGGCGCTGACCACGACCTCGTCGAGCGCGGTCGGCAGCGCTTGCGCCGCGACCGGCGCGGACTGCGCAGCAGTCGGCGCGTCACTGCGAACCAGCATCAGGGCGCCGCCAGCAACCTCGACGACAGCCAGGCCATGTGGTGCGATGATTTCGTCAAGTATCACGCGCGGGTCGGTGGCATCCGGCTCGCGATCGACGCCCATGCCCGGCTGAATCTGGGCGCTGCTGTAGACGATGTTGAGGCCCAGCGCCGTCAGCCGCTGCAGGGCCTGCTCGAGCGTCAGTCCCGCGTACTGGTCTGCTCGCGCCGAGACCGGGTATCCGCTGCAGAGAAGCACAGCGATGGCACAAACTGCCGCGGTCCGCCAAGGCGGGTGGCGCGATCTGTACCGGGCAGCTGCAGGGCACGCGTTCGGGGCACGCAAACTGACTATCACAAGGCCCGCTCGGGTTCCCGGTGCGGACGTCGGCCTCCAGTTGGCGCTGAGACCAGCATCAAGCGGGAGTCTACCCCAATGACCGGATTGGGCCGGTCAGCTCGGTTCCAGGTCAGTCCGGTCGTTGCACAACCTCGATCGCCTCGTCATCGCTGATCTTGTAGGCGAGCTTGGTGGTGGCGAGCATGACGTCCAGCGTCTCGAGGGGCGCCAGGCCTGACAGCTGCCCGTGCAGGATCGTCGCCGCGGCTTCTTGCTCGATTGCCCGGTCGGCATAGCGTAGTTCACGACCCGTTTCGCGCGACACCCATTGGAACAGGACGGTGACCGGCTGGCCATCCGTCGTCGCTGATGGGGCCACGGATTCGACCCAGTGCCATGCCGGATCGCTGCGGGACAGAACGTCCCGGCTGATACGGCCCTGCCCGTTCACGGCGATTTGCTGCTCCGCATGGGCCACCAGCCTCTGGGCTTCCCGCGCCATGACAACCTGTCCTTCCCGCACGCGTAGCCGCAACCCGCTGTCGTCGTAGCTGACCTCGAACTGGGTGCCAAAGTCCTGCAGCGTACCGCCCTCGGTAATCACCTGAACCTGGCCACCGCGTCCGCCCGGGCCGGTGTCGACGTAAACGATTCCGCGAACGAGACGGACCCGACGTTCGCCGGCCAGCTCGATTTCAGACGATTCTGCGAGCCGAATGGAAATTTCGCCGCTGAGCAATAGTCCAGCCCGGCCGTCGACCCCAGTCCTGAGCCGAGTACCGGGTATCAGCCCGTCACTCAAACCGATGTCAACCGGCAGCCAGGTACCGCCACCGGCCCCGTGGATCTCCAGCGAACCAACGGTCCGGTCGAGTCGTGCGACCTCCGCCACAGCTTGTACCGTCGGCCGGAGCCCGATCACAGCCGTTATGCCGGCTACCACCACTGCGGCGGCGGCGAGCCAGCCGGCAGCGCGGCGCGTGCGCCGCCGTCGCAAGCAGGTCAGCCAGGTAGCCTCGGCGGCGGGCCATACCCGATCGTAGGCGCCGGCAGGCGGATCTTCGCGTTGACCGGCCATCCGGATGAGCGCCCGCACGGCGTCCACATTCATGAGATTCTCCGGGTTCATGTCACACGGTCTCCGTCAATTCTTGCGTGGCGGCTCGAGCGCGTCCGCCGTGCCGGCCATCTCCACCATCACCCCACGAAAGGCGTCGCGCGCCCTCGTGAGCAGCGATTCCGCGGCCTTCTCACCGATGCCCAGCCTGTCCGCAATGACTACGACCGGTACTTCCTCGACGTATTTCCATTCGAGCACTTCGCCATAGTGCTCTGGAAGCGCATCCACGGTCGCCTGGACCAGTCGGCGGATGTCTGATCGCCATGCGTCTGTCTCCGGTTCCGTCGAAACGGGCGCAGCTACCGATTCCAGGATTGCCCTGACATGGGGTAGATCCTCGAGCGGCACGATGACCTTTGTTTCACGGTTGCGCGCACGGCAGTAATCAATGAGAGTGTTGCGGCAGATCTGGCAGAACCAGGTGTAGAGCGCCGCTTCCCCGCGATAACTGTCAAGTCGTTCGATACCCTTGCAGATCGTCTGTTGGACCACGTCAGACGCCGCATCGTGGTCCCCGTCCAGGCGGGCAATCGCGAAGCGATACAGGCGCGGAAAAAAACGGTCGAACAGTGAACGAAATGCAGCCTGGTCACCGGCCATGATTCGCCGCGCCACCGCCTTGTCCAGGTGCACTGTGTCTTCCACTGCCTGCTGCGATCCAATATTCCGATGGCCCATTGATAGATATGACGCCGGAGGCGGTCAAATCCTTTTACCCGGCTTCGGCCAGCGGGATCCCAACAGGCTCCGAATCGCGGTATCGTGGCCGGGTCCGCCCAGATGGAGCCGGTCATGAGGAAGCCCAGAGGTCCGGTCTGCAACCTGGCCGATGCCGAGGAAATCGCCGCAAGGCATGAAGGCTGGGCATCGACTTACAAGATCCTGACACCCGGCATGCGTGAACGTGGCGGGTCGCTCGGCGTCAACCACATGCGCATCCCGCCGGGCCACGCGGCGGTACCGTTCCACTACCACCTGCGCGAGGACGAGGTGTTCTACGTGCTGGCGGGCCGCGGCGTGTTGCGCTACGGCGACGAATTGATCGACATCCATCCGGGCGACTGCATCGCCTGCCCCGCCGGCACCAGGACTGCCCACCAGATCGCCAATCCCTACGATCAAGACCTCGAGTACCTGGCCGTGGGGCCATACGATCCACACGAGGTATGTGGGTACCCGGATAGCGGCAAGATCATGGTGCGGAGCGAGAAGAAAGTCGGCTACCTGAGTGCCACCGAGTACATGGATGGCGAGCCGGATCGGCCAAGGATCCTCGACCTGATCGGGCAACGGGACAAGTGATGGCCGACAAGGAAGTGTCGCTGCAAGAGGTCACCCGCGAGACGCTGGGTACGATCCTGAGGCTCAAGGTTGCTGCGTCGCAGGAGTGCTTCGTGGCGAGCAACGCCAAGTCTATCGCACAGGCGCACTTCTATCCGGAGACCGCATGGTTCCGCGGGATCTATGCCGGCGACGATGCGGTCGGGTTCATCATGCTGGAGATCGACACCGACAAGCCCGAGTACTACTTGTGGCGCTTCATGATCGACGAGCATCAGCAGGGGAGGGGTTACGGCCGTGCGGCGATCGGAAAGGCGATCGCCCATGTCAGGACCCAACCGGGGGCGGTCGAGCTGCTGACCAGCGTCGTGCCGGGCGAGGGCAATCCCGGGCCTTTCTACCAGAAGCTCGGCTTTGCCTTTACCGGCGAGGTGGACGCGGGCGAGCAGGTCATGCGGCTCATCCTGTAGGGACGATTGAACATGGGAGTTGGAATGCCAGGCATCAGCTTCGAATCCGAAAATCCGCCTGCGCCGGCGCCTGTCGTCGGTCCCCGCGAGGTGGTAGTGACCGAGCTCGACAGGAAGTTTATGCGCGGGGTCTACAGCGAGAAACACGGCTACGTGGCCGACGAACCAGTCGAGTACGGCGGGTCCGGCCAAGGGCCCACGCCATACGACCTGCTGCTGATGTCACTCGGTGCCTGCACCTCCATGACGGTACGGCTCTACGCCAGGCACAAGGACATCCCACTCGAGGACATCGTGGTCCGGCTGACCCACAAGCACGTGCATGAAGAGGATGTCGAGGACTGCGGTGGCGAGGACCGGCGGCTCGACCTCATCGGCATGGACATTGAGCTGAAGGGTGAACTGACCGAAGCGCAGCGCGCCCGGTTGCTGGAGATCGCCGGCAACTGTCCGGTGCACCGCACGCTCAAGGGCGAGCTTGCGATCCAGTCCAGGCTGGCGGAACCGGGCTAGCTGGCGCTAGCGTTGCTGGCCGACGATATTGAGCGTCATTGGCACGGCGGCGTGCCCGTTGCGCGGGCGTTCCTCGCCGGCCACCACGAAGCCGAAGCGCTCGTAAAACTTTATGGCGTCGAGAGTCGAATCAACCGTGAATCGCCCGGGGTTGCCGCGGCGCAGGCATTGGTCGCGGACGTGCTCCAATAAACCGCGGCCAACGCCAGTGCCTTTCACGTTCGTATCGATGCACAGGTGATACAGGTGGGCATTGTTCAGTATCGCCGCGAGGCCGACGATCCGGTCTGGCAGCTCCGCCACGTAGTAGCGATAGGCGTCGCCGCTCATCTTTCCGGCGACCGCGGCTGGGGTATTCATCGCCAGGAAGTACCGACACCCCTCCTCGGGGCCGTCAGCAAAGATGGTTTCTTGCGCGACTCGGCAAATCAGTTCCGAGATGGCCGGAGCGTCGGCAACCGTCGCGTCACGGATCGTTGGCTTCACTTCACAACCCCCTCAATCCTGGCTCAGGCACTCTTGCCGAAGTTGCGATGCCAGGCGCCGCCAAACCGGCTGTCTCCGTCCAGCGCATGCGCAATCGCGTACGCCCGTCCGGTATTGTTCTTGAACCATTCACGTCCCGGTTGCCAGCGTGTCATGACCGCAATGTAAATGTCGATTGCGGAGAATCTCGAACCCAGGAACCAGGGCTCCCCGGCAGCCGTTTCGACGATACGCCACAAGCGGCAGGCATAGTCGGCAACCGCGGCGCGGAACGCTGGACGAGCTTCCTCCAGCGCAACGAAGCGCGACGGGTCGTCGGCATAGGTGAAGGTCGGGTAGATGTTGGTGACCATGAACACCAGCCAGCGCAGGAAGGCGGCTCGCCCCGGCTCTCCAGCAGCCGGCACCAGCCCGTTGCTGCCGGTGAGGTCGGCCAGGTACAGGGTAATGGCGGCGCTTTCCGTCAGCACCTCTCCACCCGGCAGTACCAGCGTCGGAATCTGTGCCAGCGGATTGATTCGGGCGAGCGCAGCGCGAGCCTCGATGGAGTCAAACAGGTCCGCGACTTCCTCCCGCTGGTATTCGAGGCCGTACCAGTCCAGCTGGGCCTCGACCAGCACGGAACCCCAGCCGTCGCGCGCGTAAAGAGTCAGCATTGGCCGCGAATGTAGCATTCCCGGAGGGCCCGGAACGAGCCTGGAGGGTTGCGATCAGGGCAGCGCGACGGGAAGGCCGGCATCGGCCCAGCCCAGGATCCCGCCCGCCAGCGACACTGGCGCCATGAAACCCAGCCGCTGCAGCGCTTCAGCCGCCAGCGCCGAGCGGCCGCCGCTCAGGCAATAGAGCACCACCGGCCGTTCTCGATGCGATAGCGCCTCGGCGGTCCGGTTGGCCACCGCCGGGTGCCCGTCGACCTCGAACTCGAGCAGTCCACGGGGGATGTTCACCGCGCCGGGAATGTGGCCGTCGGCGAATTCGTCCGGCTCGCGCACGTCGACGATCGGTGCGCCGCTGCCGCGGATGGCAAGCAGTTCCTCGGGACCCACTTCGCGGATCCTGGACTTGGCGGCGTTGATCAGGTCGTGGGCGGTCAGGCTCACAGACGTTCCCCTCCTGCACTGGCGAGGGGATTATTCGATTGACGCCGCGGCAGAATCCAATCACCAGCGGTCAGTGGCTCATTCCCGCTGGTTCTGTAGAAGCCGGGCCGTGCGGAGTTGCGGTTCCGCAGGACCCGGCGCCGGGCCAGGACGGATTCAGGCCTTGACCGGAATGTTGGCGTTCAGCCTGAACAGGTTCAGCGGGTCGTACTTGGCCTTGAGCGCGACCAGCCGATCAAAGTTCCCACCAAAGTTGGCGCGCAGCGCGGCACTGCTGGCCTCACCGGCGAGGTTGTTGTAGAACCCAGCGGTGATCGGCTCGAGACGCTTCCAGCCGGCCCGCATCGCAGCCAGACGTTCGTCGCTCTCCGCCGGGTCCTTCCAGCCGCCTATCAGGCCGAGCCACAGTGCCGCATCGCGGTTGGCATAGGCAGTCGCATTCTGCGCCACGCGACTGTATGCCCCGCCCATCGAGTCGAGTAACAGGAAGAAGCGGCCATTGGCGCTTTTTGCGACGTCCAGGATCAGGTCGATACCCGCCTCGTCGATGGACGAGAGGAAGCCGTTCTTGGCGTAGTAGTTGAGGCCCCAGGGAGTCCCGCCGTCGCCTGCCGACTGCAGTGCAACGTACTTCATGGGCCCGACGGTGTCCTTCAAGGGCTTGCCGAAGGCGCGCAGGGCCTTGATGGCCTCTTCCCCTTGCGCATGGTCGCCGGACCAGCACACCTCGATGTTGAAGACGCCGGTGCCATCCGGTGAGGTGACCAGCGCTCCGCCGAGGTTGAGCTCGTCGGGTGCCGCGAGGGCCTGTTCGACATAGAAGCGCATGGCGTCACGCGCCTGGACCAGCGGCCAGGTAATGTCGCCGGCGAGTACGACCGGATCGACGGGGTGCAGGCGGTACTCGAAGGCGGTCACCACGCCGAAGTTGCCGCCGCCGCCACGCAGGCCCCAGTACAGGTCCGGATGCTCGGATTCGGTCACGTGCAGGAACCGACCGTCCGCCGTGACGATGTCGAAGGAAACGACGTTGTCGCAGGCGAGCCCGAAGCGTCGGCCCAGGCGACCGGTCCCGCCGCCGAGCGTCAGGCCCGCGGCGCCGGTGTGGGAAACGGTGCCCGCCGTAGTTGCGAGACCAAACACCTGAGTTTCGCGGTCGAGCTGGCCGAGTAGTGACCCGGCTTCGAGGTAGGCTCGTTTTGCTTCCGCGTCGACCCGGCAGCCCTGCATCGGCGCAGTGTCGATCAGGATCCCGCCGTCGCAGGTGGACTTGCCGGAGAAGCTGTGGCCACCGCCGCGCACCGCGGTGAGCAGTTGGTGCGCGCGCGCGAAGTTCACGGCCTCGATGACATCGGCGGCCCCGGTGCAGCGCGCAATCAGGGCGGGCCTCTTGTCGAACATGCCGTTCCAGACCCGTCTCGCGGCATCGTAGCCAGTGCCGCCGGGAAGCAGCAGGTCGCCGCGCATGCTCGCCGACAGGGCCTCTACCGAAGAGCCCCTGAGCATCACGTCGCCACCGGCCAGGGTCTTCGCCGGCAGATCGCCGAGGTCCTTGAGCGCCTCGGCCAGTCCACGCATTGGCCAGGCAGCCGCAAGCGCCAGGCCCGAGCCAATGAAATCTCGTCTTTTCATGATGTTCCCCCTCGTGACTACCGGAGGAGGCGCGCGTCCGCCTGCCCGGCATTCTTGTAGGCAGGAACTCTACCGCCGATGTGTTTGGCCGGCCAGCACGAGAAACAAGGGCTTACAAGAGGAGGGGCAGTCCTCTCTTTTGCGTTGCAGTGCAGCAGCGGGGGCTGGGAGCGAATTCCGGCGACGATACCGGACTCGGGCCCGGCAGGGAATACGCGATTGGCAGGGGCCGACGTCGCCGGCAGGGATGGAGTACCCTCGGGCGGTGGACAGACAATCCGGAGGATGCATCCCATGCACGACGAACTGACCACGTTGCCCGGGGTCGGGCCCAGCATCGCCGCAGACCTGAGGCACCTTGGCGTGCACTCGGTACGCGAACTTGCCGAGTCAGACCCCGAGCAATTGTTCGCGCGACTGCGCGAGATCACTGGTCACGATCACGATCCCTGCCTCTTGTACACGTTCCGCTGCGCGACCTACGCCGCGCGAACGCCGGAGCCCCAGGAGGACCTGCTGAAGTGGTGGAACTGGAAGGATCGCCAGCTGGAAAGCTAGCCGACCCGGTTCCATTCCATCGATCGCCGACCGGCCGTCGCTCGAGCGCGGCGGCCGGTGCGCGCGCAAGTTGGAAGCATGGCCACCGAATCTGAAAATGGCGCAGGGCTGCCCGCAGCGGCCATTGTCGCGATCAACCAGGGCCGCCTGATCGAGGCGATCAAGATCGTCCGCGAGAACACCGCAGGCCTCGGTCTCAAGGAAGCCAAGGACCGGGTCGATGCCTACGTCGGTCGTGACCCGATGCTGAAGGCCCAGCTGGATCAGCAGCGCGCCGGCGCGCGCCGCAAGCTGATCAAGACGGTACTGATCATCGACCTCGCGCTCGCCGCCGCGATCGTCTGGTATTTCTTCGGCCGCTGAGGTTCAGGCCGGGCCGCGCGGATAGCCGATCGCCTTGAGCGAGGCCTCGATCTCCTTGAGCACCGTCGGGTCATCGATCGTGGCCGGCATGCTCCATTTCGTCCCGTCGGCGATCTTCACCATGGTGCCGCGCAGGATCTTGCCGGAGCGGGTCTTCGGCAGCCGGCTGACGACCTTCGCCTGCTTGAACGCAGCCACCGGGCCGATCTGCTCGCGAACGCGCGCGACCAGTTCCTTCACGATGTCCCGCTCGTCACGATCGACCCCGGCCTTGAGCACGATCAGCCCGAGCGGAAGCTGACCCTTCATCTGGTCGTGAACCCCGAACACCGCGCACTCCGCCACGTCGGGGTGACCGGCAAGGACCTCCTCCATGGCACCGGTCGAAAGTCGGTGCCCCGCCACGTTGATGACGTCGTCGGTGCGGCTCATGATCCACAGGTAGCCGTTTTCGTCCTTGATGCCCGCGTCGCCGGTCAGGTAATGGCCGGGAAATGCGGTCATGTAGGAGCTGATGAAGCGCTGGTCGTTTCCCCACAGCGTGGGCAGGCAGCCCGGCGGCAGCGGCAGCTTCAGCACGATACTGCCGAGTTCCCCGGCCGGCGCGTCCTTGCCGTTGTCGTCGAGCACGCGCACGTCGTAGCCGGGCATGGAAACCGCGGGCGAGCCCGGCTTGATTTCCAGCTGCTCGATGCCGAGCGGATTGGCTGCGATGGCCCAGCCTGTCTCGGTCTGCCACCAGTGGTCGACGACGGGCTTGTCGAGCATGGTGCGTGCCCAGTTGAGCGTCTCCGGGTCGCAACGTTCGCCCGCCAGGAACAGGGCTGTCATGCGAGACAGGTCGTACTTGTGCAGCAGCTTGCCCTCGGGATCTTCCTTGCGGATCGCACGGAAAGCCGTCGGCGCCGTGAACAGCACCTTGATCTGGTGCTCCGAGATCATTCGCCAGAACGCGCCCGCATCGGGGGTGCCCACCGGCTTGCCCTCGTACATGACCGTGGTGCATCCGCGCAGCAGCGGCCCATAGACGATGTACGAATGCCCGACTACCCAGCCGACGTCTGAGGCGGCCCAGTACACATCGCCCGGATCACATCCGTAGATGTTGCCCATGGTCCAGTAGAGCGCCACCGCGTGTCCGCCATTGTCACGAACGACGCCTTTGGGTTGTCCCGTCGTACCGGAGGTATAGAGGATATAGAGCGGGTCGGTCGCAGCGACCGGCACGCAGTCGGCGGGTATCGCCTGCGCGATGGCGGCGTCCCAGTCATAGTCGCGGCCGGCGATGAGTGGCGCCTCGGCCTGCGGACGCTGCTTGATCAGGCAGCCGTTTGGCTTGTGGCTGCTGAGCTGGATGGCCTCGTCGAGCAGCGGCTTGTAGGGAATGACCCGGTTGGGCTCGATGCCGCAGGATGCGGCCAGGATCATCTTCGGCTGCGCGTCGTTGATGCGGGTAGCGAGCTCCGGTGCGGCGAAGCCGCCGAAAACCACTGAGTGCACCGCGCCGATCCGCGCGCAGGCCAGCATCGCCATCGCCGCCTCGGGAATCATCGGCATGTAGATCAGGACGCGGTCGCCCTTGTGCACGTCGTGCGCCACCAGCACGCCGGCGAGGCGCGCGACTTCGTCGCGCAGTTCCGAGTAGGTGTACCGACGCTGCTGACCCGTAATGGGGCTGTCGTAGATCAGCGCAAGGCGGTCCCCGGCCCCGGCACCGATGTGCCGGTCGAGCGCATTGTGGCAGGTGTTGAGCTGGCCGCCGACGAACCAGCGGCCGACGGGACCCGCCGCCGGATCGAAAACTTTCTTGCACGGGGCGTACCAGTCGATGTCGCGGGCCGCATCTCCCCAGAAGCCGTCCGGGTCGTCAATGGAACGCTGGTAGATGGATCGATAATCGGCCATGGCTTGGTTCCCCCAACCATGCCGCCCCGATGGCGGCGGTCATTTGGGGCAAAGTTACCGGCCGCGACCTGCCGCGCGCCATTAGCGATTCCGCCTAGGGGTTTTCGACCTTGCCTCGCGCGCGTGTCTGCCCCGAAGCGACCCGACCGAGGGGGCGCGGTCAGGCCGTCCGGGGCGCCGCCAAGGCGGCTAGTTGTTCCGCGCCCGGTGGGTCAGGCGGCGGAGTTCGCGCTGCTTGTGCTGCAGCCGGGCGTGCTCGGCACGGGTAATCTGCCCGTCTGCGTGCGCCCAGCGCTGCATCTGGTGGTATTCGTGGGCCTCGTGGCGGATGATCCGCGCCTCCCGAGGACCGATGTTCCCGGCGTCGTCGGCATAGGCGGCTGGGACGAGCAGGATGGTGGCCGTCATGGCGAGTGGCAGGTAGTTGATGAGTTTCATGTTGTGTGGCTCCTCTTGCTGCGCCGGTCCACGACGCCTTCGGGAGATACAACGCAGGAGCGGGTCGGAGGCTGACAGATTGCGGCAATTTTCTGCGGCGACGTCGATTCGCCTAAGACGCTGCGCGGACGATGACGCTCATGGTGCCCAGCCCAACAAAGTGGCCGCAAAGGCGCCCGCCTGGCACGAGGAGACTGAAGCCCGCCAGTGCACCGGTGAGCAGAACATCCCCTGGATTCAGGGCAAACCAGGCCGACGCTGCTACCTCCAGGCTGGCGGCATCGTGCAGCATCTGGCCGGTGTGTCCCTGCTGGGTCGGGGGGGCATCGAATTCGAGTCCGATACACAGGCCGGCCGGATCGGGAATCTCATCTGCAGTGGTGAGCCAGGGCCCGAGTACGCAGAAACCATCCAGCGACTTGCACAGGCCGCGGTTTTCCTGGTCGGCGCAGGACACATCGAGCGCAATGCGGCGTCACAGCGGCCGCTGTCCTGCGGTACCTGGATGCCTGAATCGGTGGCCGCGCCATGATGGCTGGGGCAGCACGCGACGATCGCTGCGACCTGCTCGTGGTCGGCGGCGGCATCAACGGTTGCGGCATCGCCCGCGATGCCGCCGGGCGCGGTCTGGACGTCGTTGTCTGCGAACAGGACGACCTGGCTTCGCACACCTCTTCAGCCAGCACCAAGCTGATCCACGGTGGCTTGCGCTACCTGGAATACTACGAGTTCGGGCTGGTCCGGAAGGCCCTGCAGGAGCGCGAGGTGCTGCTGGCTGTGGCGCCACACATCATGTGGCCGCTGCGCTTCGTCATGCCACACGATGATCACCTGCGACCCGTGTGGATGATCCGCCTCGGACTGTTCCTTTACGATCACCTGGCCCGGCGCGTCCGGCTGCCGGCCTCGCGCGGCGTGGACCTGCACACGCACCCGGCGGGCGCGGCGCTTGATCCCCGTTTCCAGCGCGGCTTCGAGTATTCCGACGGCTGGGTCGACGACGCGCGCCTGGTCGTGCTGAACGCCATGGACGCACGCGAGCGCGGCGCACGCGTGCTGACGCACACCCGCTGCGAGGCCATCCGGCGCGGACAGGGCGAATGGCGCGCGACGCTGAAGGCGACGGATGGCGTGCTGCAGGAACTACGGGCCCGCTGCGTGATCAATGCGACCGGACCCTGGGCATCGCGTTTCCTGCTCAGGCGCTCGCCGGTAGCGAGCGAGAATGGCGTCCGCCTGGTCAAGGGCAGTCACATCGTCGTGCGCGCGCTGTTCGACCACCCCTACGCGTACATCTTTCAGGGCCCGGACGGCCGGATCATCTTCGCGATTCCCTACGAGCGCGACTACACCCTGATCGGCACCACCGATGTCGAGCACGCGGACGACCCGAACGTGGCACCCGGCGTCGGCGAGGATGAAGTCGCCTACCTTTGCGACATGACAAACCGCTACTTCCGGGCGCACATCACGCCGGACGACGTGGTCTGGAACTACTCGGGCGTCCGGCCGCTACTCAATGACCGCTCGCCCGACGCACCGAGCGTGACGCGTGACTACATCCTCGAGCTGGACACGGCGGGCGCCCCAATCCTGTCGGTATTCGGCGGCAAGCTGACCACGTTCCGCAAGCTGGCCGAGGAGGTCGTGGATCGCATCGCGCCGCTGCTTGGCAACCGGCAGCCTGCCTGGACGGCAGGAGTCCCCCTGCCGGGTGGCGACCTGCCCGGCGCGAGCTTCGAGCTGTTCCTCGGGGAATCCGCGAGCCACTGGCCGTGGCTGCCGGGCGGGTTGCGGGAACGGCTGGCACGCGCCTATGGAACGCGCATGGCGCGCGTACTCGGTGACGCGCGGTGTCCCGGCGATCTCGGCCAGGAGGTGCTGCCCGGCCTCTACGAACGCGAGATCGGCTATCTTCTGCGCGAGGAGTGGGCCCGCACGGCGGAGGACATCCTCTGGCGGCGGAGCAAGCTCGGGCTGGGGCAGGCACCGGGCGCGGCCGGGCACCTGGATGATTGGCTGGCTCGCAACGCAACCTGAAACCAGCCCCAAGGGTGACAACGGGGCTTCAGCACGGGGTGTAAACAGTGTCACGCTACGTCCTCGCACTCGACCAGGGAACCACCAGCTCACGATCCATCCTGTTCGGCCACGACGGCAACATCGTGGCGAGCGCGCAGCGCGAGTTCACGCAATCCTTTCCCAAGCCAGGCTGGGTCGAGCACGATGCAGACGAGATCTGGGTGTCTCAGGCGGTCACGATTGCAGAGGTGCTCGCGCGCGCCGAGGCGACGCCCGCCGACCTCGCCGCGGTGGGTATCACCAACCAGCGCGAAACGGTAGTGCTCTGGGATCGCGCCACCGGCCACCCGGTCGCGCCGGCG